>JAISEZ010000238.1 GCA_031263835.1 Tannerella sp. | reverse complement strand
TTACCGGAGCATGCTTTCGATAAATTCGTCTGCGAGCGCAAACGTGCCGATATGACAGACTGTGCCGGTCATGTGAACCATTCCGTCCGGGTCGATTTCGATTTCCAGTTTGCCGCCCGGCATGTGGACGGTGATTTGACTGTCTGCCAGTCCCAGCCGGTAGGCGGCGCTGGCGGCCGCGCAACTGCTGCTGCCCGAGGCCAGCGTATAGCCTGCGCCCCGCTCGTAGATTTCAATCCGGATGTTGCGACGGTCCATCACTTTCAGCAGTTGCATGTTGATTCGGTTCGGAAAATTCAGCGACGTTTCCACGACCTGCCCCAGTGCAATGGCTTTTTCCCGGGAAATCTGCTCCATCGGGATGACGCAATGCGGATTGCCAATCGACAGGCAGGTCACGCGGAGATGCTGGTTGCCGAAGGTCATGATTTCGTCCACCACCTCGCGTTCCACTCCGATTACCGGAATCTGACTGCTGCGGAACGTGACTTTACCCATCCCGACCTTGAGCAGTTTGCCGTCGGGCGTCAGGTAGCGCACGTGCACGTCGCCTCCCAGCGTCGACAGGGTAAAGGCTTCCTCCTTGACGTATCCGCAATCTTTCAGGTATTTGGCGAATATCCGCACCCCGTTTCCGCTTTTTTCGGCTTCGCTGCCGTCCGGATTATAGATTTTCACCCTGATTTTTCCGCCTTCCATCAGCGGGCCGAACAAAATCCCGTCGCTTCCGCATCCGAAATTCCGGTCGCATATCCGTTTTACACGTTCTTCATTCAATTCCATCGAATTTTTCTGCGGGTCATACACCAGATAATCGTTACCCAGTCCGTGATATTTTTCAACACTGATTTTCATATACTTTCCTTTCTTCCTTTTTTCTGTTTTTTCCTGTCACATTCACATTCATACCTGCGCCTGCAATCCTTCCAGTATCCGTTTCAGCACAGTCTGCGCCGAGATTTCGCGGTTGGCGGCTTCGGGAATGACAATGCTCTGCGGACTTTCAATCACGTCGTCCGTGACAATCATGTTGCGACGCACGGGCAGGCAGTGCATGAAGCGGGCGTTGTCGGTCAGGGACATGATTTCCGTATCCACCGTCCAGGCGCGGTCGGTACTGATGACCTGCCCGTAGTGCGCATCCGCACAGACGGCCCAGTTCTTGGCATAGACAAAGTCCGCGCCTTCGAACGCCCTGCGCCGGTCGTATTCCACGCGGGCGCCGCCGACAAACGACGCATCCAGCTCGTAGCCTTCGGGATGAGTGATTACCAGTTCATAGCCGGAGGCGTTCATCCATTCCGCAAAGCTGTTCGGTACGGCCTGCGGCAGGGCGCGCGGGTGAGGCGCCCAGGTCATTACAATCTTCGGACATTCCTTCTTTTTGTATTCCTCAATCGTAATCAGGTCGGCAAAACTCTGCAACGGATGGCGCGTAGCCGCTTCCATGCTGAAAACCGGACGTCCCGAATACCGGATGAACTGGTTCAGTATCTTTTCATTGTAATCGTCCGCCTTGCTTTCAAAGCGGGCAAACGACCGGATACCGATTACATCGCAGTAGCATCCCATCACCGGGATGGCTTCCAGCAAATGTTCCGGTCTGTCGCCGTCCATAACGACGCCGCGCTCCGTCTCCAGCCGCCAGGCGCCCTGATTTACATCCAGCACCATCGTATTCATCCCCAGATTCATGGCTGCCTTCTGCGTGCTCAGGCGCGTACGCAGGCTGGAATTGAAGAATATCATCATCAACGTCCTGTTTTTTCCCAGTTCCGTGAACCGGAAACGGTCTTTCTTGATTTCCAGCGCCTCGCGAACGGCCTGTTTCAAGTCGCCCATATCCTCTACGCAAGTAAAATGTCTCATGTCTTTTTTATGTTTGATTAGTAGTTAGTAGATAGTAGTCAGTAGTTAGTAGGGGCGAAATGCTTTCGCCCGGGCTGCCGGCGGAAAAGCCGCCTGTTTCCATACAGGGCTACGGCAACAAACGCTATGTCTGCCGGGACCATCTGATTTTGTATATGAACTAACGGACTCATTCCACTAATCATTAATCACTAACCACTAATCACTATTAACTGTCTCTTGTCTGTCCGTCGCCCTCAATCACATACTTGTACGTAGTCAGTTCGGGCAGCGCCATCGGCCCGCGGGCATGCAGCTTCTGCGTACTGATGCCGATTTCCGCGCCGAAACCAAACTGCGCTCCGTCGGAAAAGGCGGTTGACACATTGGCATATACGCAGGCGGCATCCACTTGCCGTTCGAAGAGGCGGATGGCCTCCGCCGATTCGCTGACAATACTTTCGCTGTGCTTCGAGCCGTACCGGGCGATGTGTTCCAGCGCTTCGTCCAGCGACGCGACGGTACGGATGCTCATCTTCCAGTCCAGAAACTCAATGCCGAAACTTTCCGGCGTGGCCGGCCGGAGCAGCGCCTGCGGGTAATGTCCGGACAGCGCGGCACAGGCCGGTTCGTCGGCATAAATCACTACCTCCCTGCCGGCCAGCCTGCCGCAGACGGCGGGCAAATCCGCCAGCCGTTCCCGGTGGATAATCAGGCAGTCCAGCGCATTGCAGACGCTTACGCGCCGCGTTTTGGCATTGTACACGATATTGCATCCCTTTTCCACGTCGCCGTCCCGGTCAAAATAGGTATGGCAAACGCCGGCGCCCGTCTCAATCACCGGCACGCGCGCATGTTCGCGCACATAACTGATAAGGGCGCTGCTCCCGCGCGGGATGACCAGGTCAACGCTTCCCCCGGCCTGCAACAGGGCGGCCGTAGCTTCGCGACCGGGCGGCAACAGGGTGCAGACGTCCGGATTCATGCCGTGCTGCAGCAGTACTTCCCGGATTGTCTCAACCAGTATCCGGTTGGAGCCGTACGCATCCGAACCGCCTTTCAGCAGGCAGGCGTTGCCGGACTTCAGGCACAGCGAAAAGACGTCGTACGTCACGTTCGGCCGCGCCTCGTAGATGATGCCGATGACGCCGAACGGAACGGTTATCTTTTTCAGCCTCATCCCGTTCGGACGTACGGTTTCGTACAGTATCTTTCCGACCGGCGAAGGCAGCGACGCCACCTGTTTCATGTCTCCGGCCATCGTTTCGATGCGTTTCTCCGTCAGTTTCAACCGGTCATATTTCGGGTCCTCCGGCGCCATCCGCGTCAAATCCCCGGCATTGGCTTCCAGTACTTCGTTCCGTTTCGACAGCAGGGCATCGGCCGCGTCGACCAGTACCCGGCTGATTGGCCCGTCGCCGTATTCAAGCAGTGAACGGGATGCCGCCGCCGTCTGTTTAATCTGTTCCATATTATTTTATCTGTTCTGCTGTTCTGTCTGCCGGTTTTCCGTTTCCCGTATCGCCGTCCAGACACAAATAATCGTAATGAATCATCGGGCGGGCATAGCGCTTCCCGATAAGGGCGAGGGCTTTCGCGCAGTCGTAACCGGCGCGGCCAACGCCCAGCTGCCGGCCTTCTTCATTCATTATCCGGACAATATCGTCCTTGCGGAAACTTCCGGAGAGGCGCGTGACGCCGACAAACAGAATACTGGTTGCCTTTGTGCCGTACAGCGCTTCTTCCGCTCCCCTGTCGATGTACACCGCTCCCCGGGCAAAGCCTTCCGAGTGCGCAATCCATTTCTTGATGCCGCTTGCCGGTTTTTCCGCCGGGAGAAAACGGGTGCAAACCACCTCTCCGCCCGCCGCCAGTTCCGGCAGGATGTTTTTTTTCGTTCCGTTAGCGATGATTACGGGGATTCCTTCGTCCGCCACTTTCCGCGCGATACGGTATTTTGTCAGCATCCCGCCCCGTCCGAACGCGGATTTTTCCGACCGGATAAACCCGGAGACGTCCGCCTTTTCGGGGATTTCCCGGACGACGCTGCTCTCCGGCGACGCGGGATGGCCGTCGTAGATGCCGTCCACGTGGCTGAGGATAATCAGCGCGTCCATGTTCATCATGGTCGCGACCAGTCCGGAGAGTTCGTCGTTGTCGGTAAACATCAACTCCGTGACCGACACCGTGTCGTTTTCGTTTACAATCGGAATAACGCCGTTTTCGAGCATGGTCTCCATGCAGTTCTTCTGGTTGAGGTAATGCGTCCGGCTGCTGAAATTTTCCGTAGAGGTCAACACCTGCCCGCAGACCAGCCCGTGTTCGTGAAAAAGTTCAAAATAACGGTTGATGAGTTTGGCCTGTCCGACGGCGGAATACAGCTGGCGCGAGGAGACGGCGTCCAGTTTTTTGACCGGCTTGATTTCGTTCCGCCCGGAAGCGACCGCCCCGGACGAAATCAGCACCACGTCGATGCCCCGCACCCGCAGGGCGGCGATTTGCGCGACCAAATCCGACATTCGTTCCACGTCGAGCGTGCCGTCATGGCATGTCAGCACATTGCTGCCCACCTTGATTGCAATCCTTTTCAGCTGTTTTATCATTATTCTGTTTTCTGTCCTTTCAGCGCGACAAAGATACGTTTTTTTATCCGTTCGCCAACGCTTCGATTTTTTCCCTGTACGCTACCGCTCCGGCGGCAATGCTCTGCGCGGCCGTCGGCAGCGAGGCGCCGTAAACGGCAAAGGGCGTCTGCCAGACCATCCCGGAATGATTCGCCAGCAGCTGATACGGACGCAGCAGCTCATCCAGCGTATACCGGTTTCTGCCGCCCGAACGGTAGGCGTCGTATTCGGAACCGGTCGTAACGGCCACCAGCAGCTTGACGCCTTTCACCTGTTCCGTCAGGCCGGAGAACAGCTCGTCGCACCATTTTTTCAACTGCGAGGGAGCGCTTGCCCAGTAAAACGGGAACTGAAATACGACGGAGCCTGCTCCGGACAGCAGATTTCTGTACGTCTCAGCCGTGAAAGGCGCTTCGTACAGGTTCGTCACCGTCACCCCGTCCATATCTTTTACCGCTTCTACCAGCGCTTTATTGGCCTTCGAATTTTTGAAATCGGGATGCGCCAGCAGAATGACCGATTTCCTGCCATTGTGTGTAACCGGCTTTTCCGTCTCCGTATGATTTTCTTCCGGACGAAAAGCCGTTTCGCGATTCCCGGCCGCTCCCAAACTCCATGCGATGGCTCCCGAACCTGCCATACCTAAAAAATTACGTCTGCTTGTTCTTTTCATTTTAGTTGAACTCAAATTTAATCTGTTATATAATACCGTCCGGCTGCTGAAGAGAAGCGATCTTTTTGGCTCCTGTTTCCTCCCCTGTCCGGCCCGTCTCAATTTCCTGTTTCGGGAAGCAAAAATAGATGGTTTTTCTCAAATAATCAAAGATTGCCCGGATAAATTGCAAGGTCGAAAGTTCGGGAAAAACGCTGTGGAGCTTTCTCTTTTCCTACACCGGGAGACACACAAAAAACCATGCCGCATGCAGTATAGCCCCCGGCGTCAGATTCTGTCCAGTACGGTTTCGATCAGGCGGGGCAAGTTGTCGCCGTAGTCCGTATCCATCCGGTGATCTACCCGGCCGGCGATGATGCAGCAAACGGTCATGGCGCGGTGTCCCGTCATCGCGGCCAGCCCGGCCAGAGCGGCACTTTCCATTTCGCAGTTGGTGATTTTCCTGCCCTGATATTCAAATGCGGCGATTCTGGCATTGAGCGCCGGGTCGGTCAGGGGGAGTCGCAGTTCGCGTCCCTGGGGGCCATAGAAGCCGTTGGCAGCCAGCGTAACGCCGCAAAGCATTTCGCCGCGCGTAATCTGCGCCAGCAGGGACGTGTCGGCCGAGACGACGTAAGGACGTACGCCCGCAATTCGCCACTCCAGCTGCCGCAGCAGTTCCGCTTCGAAGGGCATGTCGCGCACCCGCTCGCTGCCGGCGTAGAAATAAAGTACACCGTCCAGGCCAATTGACTGTGCTGACGCCACATACATGCCCGTCTTCACATACGGCTGCAATCCGCCGGACGTTCCGATACGCACCAGCGTCAAAGCCCGGAAGACGGGTTTGACGGTACGGGTCGCAAAGTCGATGTTCGCCAGAGCGTCCAGTTCGTTCAACACGATGTCGATATTGTCGCCGCCGATGCCGTGCGACACGACGGAGATGCGCTTTCCGCCGTAACTCCCCGTGATGGAATGAAATTCGCGGTTGGAAACGTCGCATTCCTTCCCGTCGAAGTACTCGCCGATAAGCGACACGCGTTCCGGATCGCCGACCAGTATCACGCGACCGGCTAACTGTTCCGGTTTCAAATGCAGATGGAAAATACTCCCATCCGGATGAATAACCAGTTCGGAAGGCAAAAAAGACATAAAAACAACAATGTGAGAATGAGAGAATGTGAGAATGAGGCAATGAATCGCTGCATGGATTCATTGTCTCATTTCCACATTCTCACATTGGCTCATTTTTCCGTTATTCCTTGATTGGCTTGCTTGGGCCGGAGGAAGGTTTGGCGATGGCGTCGCGCATGGACGTGTCGGCTTCGATATTCTTCATCCGGTAATAGTCCATGATACCGAGATTGCCGGTACGGAAGGCTTCGGCCATGGCCTTGGGCACTTCGGCTTCGGCTTCGATCACCTTGGCGCGGGCTTCCTGTGCCTTGGCCTTCATTTCCTGTTCGGTAGCGACGGCCATGGCGCGGCGTTCCTCGGCCTTGGCCTGTGCGATGTTCTTGTCGGCCTGCGCCTGGTCCATCTGCAAAACGGCGCCGATGTTCTTGCCTATGTCGATGTCGGCGATGTCGATGGAGAGAATCTCGAATGCCGTACCGGCGTCCAGTCCCTTGCGAAGCACCAGTTTGGAGATGGAGTCGGGATTTTCCAGCACGCTTTTATGGCTTTCGGACGAGCCGATGGAGGAAACGATGCCTTCGCCGACGCGCGCCAGAATGGTTTCTTCGCCGGCGCCGCCGACTAATTGCTTGATATTGGCGCGCACGGTGACGCGCGCTTTGGCAATCAGCTGGATACCGTCCTTGGCCACGGCCGTCACCGGAGGCGTATCAATGACCTTCGGATTGACCGACATCTGCACGGCCTGAAAGACGTCGCGGCCGGCCAAATCAATGGCTGTGGCCATCTGGAAGGTCAGGTCGATGTTGGCTTTCGAGGCGGAAACAAGGGCGTGAACGACGCGCTCGACGTGTCCGCCGGCCAGATAATGCGCTTCGAGTTCGTCGCGCGTGAGCGATTTCAGTCCGGCCTTGTGCGCTTCAATCATCGCGCGGGCAATTACGCCGGGCGGTACTTTGCGGATGCGCATCAGGAACAGCTGAATCAGCGAGATACTGACTCCGGACACTTTCGCCGAAATCCACAACAGAAAAGGTACATAGTACCAGAAGATAAAAAACAGAACGACTGCTGCCATCAGCAGCAAGTAAAAGACAAAATTTGATTCCATATTCAGATATATAAATGTTTAAGAATTAGTAGACTGTGTTGGGGCCTCGTCGGCAATCCGCACCGTGACGTTGTATCCGTCAATCCGGACGATGACGACGGGCGTTTGTTCGTCGACGAAGTTTTCCAGCGCTTTCGCCTCGGCAACGGTCTGACCGAAACGGGCTTTGCCAATCGGCGCAAGACGCGAGAGGGTGACGCCCCGGTCGCCGACCCGGAGGCCGATGTCGCGGGTGGAAGTCAGCGTGGCGTCGATGTTTGTCTTGAGGGCCACCCGCTGAAATGATTTGGCGCGAAGCAGCCAGCAGAAAAATCCGCCGAAAACGACCGCGGAACTTCCCAGTGTGATGTGTCCGGCGGTCGGGGCAATGGAGTATGCATAAACGATGCCGGCAATGGCAAAAAGCCCTCCTCCCACGCCTGCCACCGTGATGCCCGGCAGCAGGAATACTTCCAGCAGCAGCAGGAAAACGGCAATGCCCATGCAAAGAACGATGATGAGAATATCCAGTGTCATATCATTTGTTTTTCAGTTGTACATTTTCCGTATTGCGCGCCCGCTTTTCCCATTCGGAGGCCTGACGCGCCAGTGATTCCCATTCCTTTTCCGCCCTCAGGATGGAGGCGCTCAGCTGCTCGCGGACGGAGGCGCTGCCTTCCGCATACAGCCCGCGCGCTTCTTCCAGCCTGTCCGCGACGGACGACGCCTGTTTCTTCAGTCCGGCCGCCTTTTCGTAAAAGGATTTTGCTTCGCCGCTCCGGAAATCGTTCCACGTATAATAGGTCGTGCGGTCATTGACAATCAGTTCAAATTCCTTCTTCTTCTCTTTTTCGGCGGACGCGGGGGGCGTTCGTGCGCTTTGAATCAGCGAGGCATAATTCCGTCCGCTTACCCATGTTTCCCGGATGGAGGAGAGCATCGCCCGCTGCCGCAGCCAGTCGTCGTTCCCGCTGTTTTCGAGGCGCCGGCGCGATTCGTCGGGGATGAACAGGTAGATGCAGACTTTTCCTTCCGGCTGGTTGCGGTCGGAGGCGAACCAGCCCGCGCCCTTCACCTCGTCGACCACCATCAGGTAGTCGTTGGCGGGGGAATTGAAGGGCATTCCCATCTGTTCGGGCGCCAGGTAGGATGCGTTGTGGATGTTGTAGCGCGTGACGAACAGGTCGTATCCGCCGATGGAACCGTTGCCCTTCGACGCGAAGTAGAGCGTCAGGCCGTCGCCCAGGACAAACGGGTAATTGTTTTCCGCCGTGTCCGACGGGAAGACGGGTTTCTCGTCCGACCAGGCGTCCATCAGCCGGGAATGTGTGTAGAGCGCATAACGGCCGTTTTCCGACGGACGGGCGTAATAAGCCTGGTCGCCTTTGGGATTGACATATACAGCCGTAGCAGGGGCTTCGGACAACCCGAAATGAGCGCCGAAGCTTTCCATCTTCCCGCAGTCTTCGTTCAGAAAGTAGGCGGAAAGGAACTGTTCCTTATCGACAACAAGGCTGTCAATCACCTGTACGTCTTCCGTTTTTTCCTTCATGCGCTGCAGCTTTTCCACCTGCGCCAGCTGCTGTTCAAAGGCTTCGGCAGGTTCCTTTTTCTTCCGCATCTGCTCGATGTAGCTTTCCCACATCTCCACGGCTTCCTCGAAGCGGTACTGGACGGTATAGATATTTGCCAGATAGCGGGAAGCCTCTGCCACCTTGCGATCCCGGGCAATCAGCAGGTATTTTTCCGCCGGCTCCCATTCGCCCGTCTCATAACAGCACACGCCATACCATAAATTGTACGACGAATTATGGGGCGACTGGCCGACGAGCTTTTCAAAAGCCGGTTTGGCTTCTTCATAGCTTCCGTCGTTATACAGCTTTTTCGCCTGCTCAAGGCTTTGCGCATTCACTCCGGAAGCGAAGCCGGCAAACAGAATCATACCCGTTATTATTTTTCCTGACAATGATTTCATTGAAATATAATCCACAAACAGAATTTGCGTCAAAGGTAAGAAAAAAAAGAAAATCAACCCGGCTGTGCGGAGATTTTTTTTGGCTCACGGGAGAATTATACTGTGCGCAGCCTGATTATGCGACTTGAAAAGTTGGATTTCGTCAAGTACAGTATTTTCCATACCCTGCCTCGCCGGGGGTACGAGCTCCGCATATTCTTCCAGGCGAAGGACAGTTCCATGAGATTCTTCTTTTATGGAGGATCGTTTAAAATGTGAACGAATCTCCTCCGGTAGAAGCATGGAGGCTCACCGGGATAAAACGTCATTCATAAATAAGCAGTATTATATACCCCAAAGATAAGTGCTTTCGTCCGGCTAGTTATTTTTCCGGCACCTCAAAATAAGAGTTAGCCATTATTTTGATTATCTTTGTATTGATAAAAAAATTAAGAAGTATGACACGTAACACAGAAAACAGACACGCGGGCAGCGTTCCCGCAACGGCGGACGGTACGGCAGCGACGGCAGCCGGCAGAACTTTCGGCACATCCATGAATATGTACCTGTTAAAGAAAAGGCAAAAGCTGCAATTCCTTGCGTCCGTTTTTATGGTATCAACACTCCTGTTCGTCTCCTGCAGCGGCGGAACAGCTCCGTTCCAGCGGGCCCGCATAATGGAGGGCGCGCCCAATTTCCGCGATCTTGGCGCGTATCCTTCGGAAAACGGCAAGCACACCGTCAGCCGGAAAATATTCCGCTCGCAAATGCTTGCACAGTTAAGCGACAGCGATATGGCGAAGATGAAAGAATGGGGCGTCAGGACAGTTATTGATTTCCGGGGCGACGCCGAAGTGTCGGAAAAACCTTCGCGCCTGCCCGAAGGCGTGAAAATGATCCGCCTGCCCGTCGATCTCGGCCGCAACGACACCCTGCAACTCATGCAGCAACTGATGAGCGGCTCGCTGGACAGCGCCCGGTGCGTCGCTTTTATGCAAGAGGCCAACCGCCGGTTTGTTACGGAGTTTATTCCGCAGTACAGAGCGTTTTTCGACATCCTGCTTCAGGCCGAAAGTTACCCGGCAGTTTTCCACTGTACCGAGGGAAAAGACCGCACCGGATTTGCCGCCGCCATGCTGCTCAGCGCGCTGGGCGTCGACTGGGATACGGTAATGGCCGACTATCTGCTGACCAATCAGTGTTTGAAACCGCCGGCGCCCGCGCCGCAACTGCCGGAGCAGGCCATATCCGCACTTCGGCAAATGCGGGGCGTCCAGCCTTCGTACCTGAATGCGGCAAAGGAAGAAATCATAAAGCGTTACGGCAGTATCGACAACTACCTGTATCAGGCGCTGAATGTCGGGGAAGCGGAAAAAGACCGGCTGAAACAGTATCTGCTGGAATGAAAAATCCGCGAAGCGCAACGCCGCCGTCTGCTGTGCGGGTACGGTTTTCCCGAAAACATGCCTGTTTTTGCCGGAAACACGCATGTCTTTCCCAAATTCTTATTTTCGAAAAGTCCTCTTAACAGTCCCTCAATACAGTAAACACAGCCATATTCAAGGGGTGCAACTCAAATTGTCACGCCGGTCGAAATCGGGTTCTGATTCCTTCCGTCAGCAATGCTGACGGACGCAGTGCAGCCGGGAGTGACCCGTCAGCAATGCTGACGGACGCAGTGCAGCCGGGAGTGACCCGTCAGCAACGCTGACGGACGCAATCCGGCAAAAACTGCCCCGTCAGCAATGCTGACGGACGCAATCCGGTAAAAACTGCCCCGTCAGCAATGCTGACGGACACAATCCGGTAAAAATTGCCCCGTCAGCAATGCTGACGGATGCAATCCGGCAAAAACTGCCCCGTCAGCAACGCTGACGGTTACAATCCGGGCAGGATTCCCTCCGTCAGCATTGCGACCGCCTTGAATCAGGACGGAGGAAATCAAATTTCGACCGGTGCGACAATTTGAATCGCATCCGATTGAAGGTATGTAATACGGAAAGTGGAGACCCGTGTACCGATGAGGAACGTAAAAAACTTGAGGAAACAGTAGAAAAGAACAGGCATAAGAGATTTACAAAGGATTAAATAACAGTATGAATATGGCAAAAATAATCTCTATCAATATCAATCGGGAGTATGCCGGAGCTGTTGAACGAACGGTCGAGGCTTTGGACAGAATGGAAGACGACGTGAGGGATTGCATGGTCGCGCCGGCAACAACCGGAAAATGGAAAAAATGGTCGGACAAGCAACCGATTGGAACCGAATTTAATTTTACCGAAGAAATGCTTCGAAATACGGGTGATGTGCATGTGGATTTGCTCTGCGGGTTGATGGATAAAATGGTGGAAGTACGGAAAAACATGAAATCATAAACATAAAGAATCACGCAATACAGGCATAAGGCGTATCTTTGCGGGAAGTAAAAAAGCCTGCGTCGTCGCGCTTTGATTTTTTTTCTGATTGGTGGCCGTTAAATTTGGGCATTTCAAAAAGAACACCTATTTTTGCGGCATTATTGATTTCCTTTTGCAAAAAAGGAAACCGGTTAGAAATTTTCAATGAAAGCGTAAGCTTGTATTCCTGTTGCTGAAAACGACCAATTTTTCTTGACATGTACGGGAATCGTAAGTGAACGTCAGCGTCCAGGCGCGGGCTTACTTACTTCGTACATGTGGGTGCTTGGTCGTACCTCGGCAACGAATGGGTAAATGTCCGCGCTTCGTTGTTTGGGGAACTGGATAAAAGACGCTGGAAATGGACGGACGATTTGAAATTTTCGAAGTAAAAAACGTTTCGCTGCCGGCGCATTTTGACGGAAGCGGGAGGTTTATCTCCGCTGCGTGACATGACAGTTCAGAAGATTTTGAGGATTGAATTTATTTAAATATATGATTATGGACAAGGACAAGAAAAAAATTGTACAGTCGGTCGTCAAACTCTGTACCGACAAGCTTGATTTGAAGCAGCAGCTTCCGGGTGAATATTATTATTCATCGCTGCCTCTGTGTGTGATAAATTGCGTATTCTCCATTGCCGTTCGCTACGAAGCTGTGACAAACACGGTCTCCCGGTTTTGCAAATACTACAACATCAAACAGTACAGAAACGACAAGCGTACCGTACCTCCCATCGAAGAGCAGGTTTCCGTCACCCGGGTGCTGGAGTATATCAGGAATTTTGACGGCAAGCATGAACAGCTGGCCATTAACGTCTTTGGAAACCGGCAGCGCACCTCTCCCTCGCACGGTATTTTAAAAGCGGAAGCCGTTGTCCGGTTTCTGAAAATCCTCAAAAGATACGAGGTGGACTATTTTCAGGACCTGGAAAAAATCACCGTCAAAGCCGAAAACCAGATAAGGAGAATCCCCGGTCAGGTAAGCGGAATCTCGCTGGCCTATTTTTTTATGCTCTGCGGGAATGAAAACTACATCAAGCCCGACCGCATGATTGTCAGCTTTATTCAGGATGCCTGCCCGAGCTTCCGCCCGAACAATGCGGAATGTCAGGAAATCATGACGGAAGTTGCAAGGGAATTGAACAGCGCCGGCTATAAGATAACGCCGCGCCGGCTGGATTTTATTATCTGGGATTTTCAGAGACTCTTTTACAGCGAGAAAATGGCCAAAAAGGCTTTCCTGGAAGAAAGCGCGCAGCGCATGCGCGAAAATGCATTTGCGGAAGAGTTTGTCAACAGGATTTTGCCGAATCTGACCATGTATTACAGAGATGCGGAACTGGAAGAAGATACCGTCTCAAAATATCGGGCAGGGCAAATCATCTGTGAACGGGCCTTCGTGGATGCCTCCTCCTATGCCGGTAAACTGACAAAAAGCTGCCGGTTCGTTATCGCCTCAAGTCAGGCAAAATCTTTATGCGCGTTCGGTGCAGATGCCGAACGGTGGACGCTTCATGTCATATCGAGCAACAGTTATTTCAAGGTGCTGGATATATACAGAAAAGGAAATAAAACGCAGATTCTTTTGTTCCATATTCCTGCCGGGGGGATTGATTTTTTCAAAAACAAAACTCTTACCGTAAACGGGAATAATATAGAAGCGTCTATCATTGAAAAAGCAAGAGCCGGTTTCGACCGGAAAATGGAAATGCTTCCCGCTTTCGCGCTGGAAGAAGAGGAATGGATAAAAAGAACGGATTTCCCCCTGGGCATGAATAATGAAAATCAGTTTTTCCCGCTCACTTAAACCGGCCGGAGATATTTTGTGAACAGAAACCGGATGCTGATGGCTGGAATTTATTTAACTTTGCGAATCAATAAATAGTAGATAGTAGTTAGCAGATAGTGGAATGAAGTACATTCGTTCATATACAGAATCAACCGGCTCCGGCAGATGCAGCGCCTGTTGCCGTATCCCGGTGTGGAGACGTGCGGTTTTTCCGCCGGTGGCCCGCCTGTACGGGCGAACACACAGGTTCGCCCCTGCTGACTACTGATTCGCATTAAATATATAATTATGGAACAGGAAAAGAAAACAGCAGTAGAGTTGGTCGTTAAATATTGTACCGACAATCTTGATTTGAATCAGCAACTTCCGGATGAATATTATTATTCATCTCTGCCTCTATGCGTGATTGACAGCGTATTTTCTATTAATGCCCGCTACAGGAGCGTGAAAAATACGGTTCGCCGATTCTGCGAGCATTACAACAAGTACAGGCGAAGCGGTTTCCCCGTTAAAGAGTCGAGAGATGAAAGGCGTGCGATGTTCCCTCCGATTGAAGAACAGATTTCCGTCACCACGGTTTTGGAGCATTTAATGGATTATGAAGGTAAACCCGAGCTGGCAAATATAGTCTTTGGCAATCGGCAGCGCACATCCCCCAGAAGCGGTATTTTAAAAGCGGAAGCGGTCATTCGGTTTCTGAAAATACTCAAAGAATACGGGGTGGACTATTTTCAGGATATGGAAAAAATCACCGGTAATGAAGAGGAAGACTTTGAAAACCGGATAAGGAAGATTCCCGGTCATGCAAGTGGCATTTCACTGCTCTATTTTTTTATGCTTTGCGGGGATGATAATTACATCAGGCCGGACCGGATGATTGTCGGTTTTTTTCAAAATGCCTGCTGGCCAACGTTCCACCCGAATAATGTGGAATGTCGGGAAATTCTGTCTGAAGTAACGGAAGAATTAAACGGAAAAGGCTGTCATCTAACGCCGAGACTGCTGGACAATATCATCTGGAAGTTCCAGGGAAGCAGCAATAATAATAGGGAAACAGCCAAAAAGAAAACAGTAAAAAGGAAGAAGGTTTTATACATTGACATGGACAATGTTTTAGTCGATTTCAAATCGGCGCTGGACCGGCAACCGGAGAAGACTCTGCAGGAATACAAAGGCCGTGAAGACGAAATCCCGCATCTTTTCGGTCAGATGCTGCCGATGCCGGGAGCCATAGGCAGTTTCAAAATGCTGGCAGAAGAATATGATACGTACATACTTTCGACGGCGCCGTGGGAAAACCCGTCGGCCTGGAGCGAGAAGCTGGAGTGGGTGAAGAGATACCTGGGCATACCGGCATACAAGCGGTTAATCATCTCGCATCACAAGGATTTGAACCGCGGCGGTTACCTGATTGACGACCGTACCAAAAATGGCGCCGGAAAATTTGCCGGTGAATTAATCCTGTTCGGAAGCAGAAAATTTCCGGACTGGCGAGCCGTATGCGGTTATTTACTCAAAGACTGGCGAGCCGGCAAGATTGCTTCCCTTCTTTTCGGCATTGCCGTGGGCGACGCCCTCGGCGTACCGGTCGAATTTAAAAGCAGGGAAAGTTTGAAGAACCGTCCCGTCGTCGACATGATGGGTTTCGGAACTCACAGCCAGCCGCCCGGAACCTGGTCGGACGACAGTTCGCTGACGTTTTGCCTTGCCGAAGCGCTGACCGGTGGCTTCGACCTGAACAGAATCGGAAAAAACTTTGTGAAATGGCTCGATGAAGGCTACTGGACGGCGCGGGGCAGCGTTTTCGACATCGGCATTGCCACACGCCGCGCCCTGGAACGGATACGGCAGGGCGTCCGGCCGGAACTGGCGGGAGGCAGCGGGGAGGACGACAACGGCAACGGCTCGCTGATGCGAATCGCGCCCCTGCTTTTTTATCTCTCGGACAAGCCCGTCAACAAACGCTACGAAATCACCCGGCAGGTTTCGTCCGTCACGCACGGGCACATCCGTTCCGTGATTGCCTGCTTCTATTACCTGGAATTTGCGCGGCTGCTGCTGGAAGGCCGTGACAGGATGGAAACATACCGTCGCCTGCAAACGGAAATTCCGGCCTGCCTGCATTCCCTTCCGGTGGAAAAGAAGGAAACAGAACTGTTCGACCGTTTGCTGAAAGGGAACATCTACGAACTGCCGGAGGAAGAAATCAGCAGCAGCGGCTATGTCCTTCACACGCTGGAAGCCGCTGTCTGGTGCCTGCTGACGACCGGCAGCTACCGGGACGCCGTCCTGAAAGCCGTCAATCTGGGTGAAGACACCGACACCACGGCTGCCGTCACCGGCGGACTGGCCGGACTGCTGTACGGGCTTGAAAACATCCCCTCCGGCTGGCGGGAACAAATCGCCAAACGGGAGGCTGTTGCGGAGCTGGCCGAGCGGCTGGCGAACATCGGCGGAGGAGGGTCCTCATGAACAGGACAGAAACGGGCGGCCGCACGCATTTCCCGGCCATCCGCCTTTCCCGCTGCCGCATCGGGGAGGAAGTGGAAAGCATTTCCATCCGGAAAGGCATATTTTCCGACGGGCGTCCCTTCATTGAAGAAACGTGGTATGAAGATATTTACATGCTGACCGTTTTTATGCCCCCGTCCGGGCTGAAAGCCGATGATTACTTCGTGCTGGACGAAGACCTGGCCACCGTTCCCCCGGTGTATGAAGAGGTAAGGGACTGCCTGATACGGGAAGGCTACAGGCCGTGGCTGTTTGTCGATTCCGCGAGAGTAAGCATCTGCTGCTGCGGGGCCGACGACGACCGGCTGCTGTCCATCAACATTGTCCTGGAAGACGGCGCCTTAATCAGCGGCATTCCCTTCCTGCCCAAAAACTACAGAGAGTAACCTGAAAATACACGCGCGATGAAGAAACGAACAATATACAGATTCATGATAAGCCTGGCCCTGCTTGGCCCGGTTCCGGCGGAGCAGTCCGCGGAAAACAGGCGCGCGGCGGATGCCGGTCATGCAATGCCGGATGCCGGCGAGAACGTTATCGACGCCGGAAGCTGCACCTGCCGGGGGATTCCGCTGAAAGGCCGTGTCAAGGTTGTGAGCGCCTTTCCGGACTTCAAAATAAAGGCAGTCACCGCCTTTCCGGACATCCGGGTACAGACGGTGACCTCTCACCCCGACGCCTGCGGAAAGTGGCAGTTTGTGGACGCCTTTCCTGACTTCACCGTTCAGTATGTCGACGCCTTTCCGGATTTCACCGTCCAGTTTGTGGAGCATTTCCCCGGAACAAAATAACCTCCCCCTGAACCGGGATTTATGGGATTTATACTTTGCGCGGCATGGTTTTGTGCATGGACATGAAAAATAAATTATCAACACGGAGACACGCAGGACACGGAGATTCGTTTCTCTGCGGAACGAAGTTCCTTCTCTGTGGCCTCCGGGCAGCCTCTTTCCTTACACGAAGAGCACGGAGAAAATACGGCGTTCCGCCGTGCCTTTCTCTGTGTCCTCCGTGTCTCCGTGGTGATAATTGATTTTATCATGTACAAAACCATGCCGGGCACAGTATAATTATTCCTCATTTTCTTGTGCTGCGGCTGCGTTCCTTTTCCGTGTTCGATTGGCTGCTTCTGCCGCTCTGTCCGGAACGGTTCTGATTCGCCGGCGGCTTGGCATAGCTCCGGTCTTTCTGGTCGCGCCGGCTGTTGCTGCGATGGCTGTCCTTGCTTTTGTTCCTGTCTTTGTCCCTGTTGCGGGCATGTTCAGGCTCCACCCAGGCGCGCGTATTGCCCCTGGCCCTGCTGTAGCGGTGGTCATTGGCGTGGCGGATCACTTCCTGCGAATGATTGTGGCTGAAACGGGCATAATCGCGCCGGTGCAGCCGGTTATGAATCCACGGATTCGGGTCGCGGTTCAGCACCACTTTATACATCCGGTACAGGTCATACCGTTGATAGGCCGGAGGCAAATAAAAACCGGATACCCA
>JAISEZ010000212.1 GCA_031263835.1 Tannerella sp. | reverse complement strand
TCCCTATCCCTTTTGTGCTCTGTCCCGCTTCCCCGCCGGCTCCCCCGCGGCCCACACCACTCCCCCCCTACTAACTGCTATCTACTAACTACTAACTACTGATTACCGATTACCGATTACCGATTCGCATAATTCATACGATTGAAACGATTGAAACAATTGAAACAATGAACATTTTACTTTTAGGAAGCGGCGGACGCGAACACGCACTGGCGTGGAAAATCGCGCAAAGCCCGAAAACGGACAGGCTGTTTATCGCGCCCGGAAACGCAGGTACATCGGCCGCAGGCACAAACGTGGCAATCGGCGTCAACGACTTCCCGGCAATCAAGGCGTTTGTAATGGCTCATGCCATCGACATGGTGGTAGTCGGCCCGGAGGAGCCGCTGGTGAACGGCATCGTCGACTTTTTCCGGGCAGACGCGGCGCTGGCGTCCGTTCCCGTAATCGGGCCGGGTCGCGACGGCGCGCGGCTGGAAGGGAGCAAGGACTTTGCCAAGGCCTTTATGATGCGTCACCGCATCCCGACGGCGCGTTACCTGAGCGTCACCGCGGAAAACCGGGAAGAAGGCGTCGCCTTTCTCGACACGCTGTCGCCGCCGTATGTGCTGAAAGCGGACGGACTGGCCGCCGGCAAGGGTGTGCTGATTATCGACGACCCGGTCAGAGCCAAAGAAGAACTGCAGAAGATGCTGCAGGGCATGTTCGGCGAAGCCAGCCGGCGCGTCGTGATTGAAGAATTTCTGGACGGCGTCGAATGTTCGGTTTTTGTCCTGACGGACGGAACGGATTACAAAATCCTGCCGGTCGCCAAGGACTACAAGCGCATCGGCGAGGGGAATACCGGCCTGAACACGGGCGGCATGGGCGCCGTTTCGCCGGTACCGTTTGCCGGCGAGGCGTTCATGCGGAAGGTGGACGACCGCATCATCCGCCCGACCGTCGCCGGATTGAAGTCGGAAGGCATTGACTACCGGGGATTCATCTTCTTCGGCCTGATTAACGTGCAGGGCGAGCCGGTGGTGATTGAATACAACTGCCGCATGGGCGACCCGGAAACGGAAGCCGTTATGCTCCGTATGCAGGGCGATTTGGTCGATTTGCTGGAGGGCGTCGCGCAGGGCAATCTGGCGTCGCGCACGCTGACGGAAGACCCGCGCCATGCCGTGACGGTGATGCTGGTCAGCGGGGGCTATCCGGAAGCGTACGAAAAGGGGAAAGTGATTTCCGGTCTCGGCGAAGTCTCCGGAAGCATCGTCTTTCACGCCGGTACGACGGAACAAAACGGACAAATACGCACCTCCGGCGGCCGCGTAATTGCGGTCAGTTCCTGCAGCGCCACCCGCAGGGAAGCGCTGGCGCAGTCATACGCCGCCGCGGAAGCCATCCGTTTCGAGGGGAAATATTTCCGCCGCGACATTGGTTTCGACCTCCGGGCGGAGACGCCGGAACAGCTTTTATAATCCCGGAACATGAGAAGATACGCCGGAATATACGGAAGAAAACAGACGCAAAGCCTGTCCGGTCTCCCGGTGGCGCTGCCGACGCTGCTCGCCTGCCTGTGCTGCTGGGGACTGGAATATTACTTCTCCGCCCACTACCCGCTGAATACGGATTCGTCGACGCCTCTGTGGAGCCGGATAACGGATTTGCTGTCCGACAAGCCGTCCGTTTATCTGGCGGGCGCAATCCTGCTGTGCGGCATGGCCACCCTGCTTCAGCGCGCCAATTACTACCTGATTATCTTCCGTGAAAAGACGCAGCTTCCGTTTCTTTTATGCCTGCTGCTGAACAGCGCCAGCTTCGGTTTCGTTCCCCTGCGACCCGTCTCCGTCGCCTTCTTTTTTCTGGCGCTGTGCATGATTGAACTGTTCAAAGCCTGTCAGGAAGGAAAAACCGGCATGGCGCCGGGAAATGCCTACAAAGCGACGTTCTGGCTGGGAATCGGAAGCCTGATATGGATTCACCTGCTGTGGCTGCTTCCCCTTTTCTGGTACGGGATGTATAAGTTCCGGCTGCTGAACGTCCGGACGTTTATGGCTTCCCTTATGGGAATCGTCACCCTGTACTGGATAGTGGCCGGCTGGTGTGTCTGGCGGCACGACTTCTCGGTACTGACGGACACGTTCCGCCTCTGGAACGACTTTGATTTCGTCCCTCCCGGTGAATATCTGACGCAAAACCGGCTTTCTTCACCCGCAACGGCATTTGCATACACGGTCATACTCGGTCTCGTCCTCCGGTTTCACAAAATCACGGCCGGTCTGCGCACGCGACGGTTTATTTCCTTTTTACTGGCTTCCACAAGGTATCTGCTGCCCTTTCTTTTCCTGTTCAATACCGAAACGGCGGATTTCCTGTGCATCTTCTTCATTCCGGCCTCGCTCCTGATAGCGTACCTCCTCTCCAGCAGCCCCCGCAACATCTCCCTGTATTACTGGCTCCTGCTTATCTGCGTACTCTTCCAGCTGGTCGTCCGTTACGTGTGACCCTCAACAGTTACCCTTGTTCGCCCCTGAATCTTTGAATGACTGAATCTTTGAATGATTGAATTTTTCGAGCCGCTTGACGAAAGCATTGATTAGAATCAGCGTATCCGCCCATTCGTTGGCATATCTGTTATCCGACGATTCCAGACGCGCTTTAATAATTTCTTCAAACGCAATAACGGCGTGTTCGAGTTCCTGTTCGGTTGCGGTAAAGTCCAGCTGCAGCGGGTCGACCGACTTGTCGATGATTCCTTCGAACATTTTGATTATAAACGTAATAAAATGCACGAAAGGGAGGTGTTCACTGTTTTCTCCCGGCCCTGCGTCAATAAATATCCTGGCGAGTTTGGCCATCTGCGCCACTTCTTCCACCGGCGCCCTAAAGCGGAAGTGGATTAACTGCAACTCACTGTCGGCCTCCTGCTCCTGAACGATTTGGTTGAACACGGGGCGAAATTCGGCGAAATAATCAGACTGTTCCATTACTATGAGGGATTAAGTTTGTTATACCTGCGTACGGCATGGTTTTGTGCATGGACATCATACGAATTATGAATTATGAATTATAAATTATCAACACGGAGACACGGAGTACACAGAGATTCGTGTCCCTGCGGAACGAAGTTCCTCCTCTGTGGCCTCCGGGCAAACGCTTTCCCTGCACAGCGGACACAGAGAAAATACGGCGTTCCGCCGTGCCTGTCTCCGTGTTCTCCGTGCCTCCGTGTTGATAATTTATTTTTTACGGTCATGGTCATGCACAACCCTCCCGCGTAAAGTATATACATTGGCTTTTCCGGGAATGTCCGGAAAAATATGATTTCCGCTTCTGCTTCCGGTTTTAACCGACGACGCTGCACTTTTGCGGAGAACGTGCACGCCCTTTTCGTACTGTTTAAA
>JAISEZ010000021.1 GCA_031263835.1 Tannerella sp. | reverse complement strand
AAATACCGGGTAATCCGCTTCCGTCCGGAAGGCAAAAAAGAGGATATTCTGTTGATAACAGACATATTTAATTTACCGGCGGAAACTGTAGCGCATATGTACCGCCGCCGGCGGGACATCGAAGTATTTTTCAGATTTCCAAAGCAGGAGTTAAGTTTCAGTCATTTCATATCGCTTAACCGGAACGGAATAGAGGTGATGTACATGACGCTCATTACAGCCATGCCGGTAATGATTTACAGGAAGGAAAACGGCATCGGGTTCGGGGCGGCAAAGCGCAGAATGCTGATTGAACTTCAGGAACTGACACTGGCCGCGGTCGCGGTCATCGGGCCATATCATATCCGGGTGCTCCGGATCCGTGTGCCCGATATACACGGTAATTACATGGAGAACTGTAAAGTTTAAAAGGAGAAGTTTTGCCGTATCCGCTGTAACGTATGGCTGTAAAACCGTACGGCAGCGTGTACCCGGCTGTCCTCCTGACGGGCCGCCGCAACAAAAACATTCATCGTCGGGCTGTTCAGCGTGAAATTTGCTACTTGAAAAATATGGCAAATTACTGAATCTTTGTGAATTACAATCTTCCGACCACGACTGGGATAAATCCCGGCGTTATTCACAGGCTACGCCTACGGCGTGATGCGACAAATTGAAATGCCCCCCCCAAAATCAGATTTTTGTCATGTACTAAAAAAAGTTTCTATCTTTGTCTCCCGGTTTTAAATGATACCGTGTACCGTTGAAAAAAATAGCAAACATAGTGACCCCCGGCGAAGTGCTTTCGGAATCGGACTTCGGCGCGTTTTATACGGCGTATTACAGGCGTTTTATCCGTTATGCCTGTTATTATGTGAACGCTGTGCAGGCGGCGGAAGACATTGCGCATGATGCGATTCTGTCTTGTTGGGAGAACAGAAGCAAGCTGCCTCCCGATACGGATGTACTGGGTTATATTTTGCTGATTGTAAAGAATAAGTGTTTGAATCACCTGAAGCACTTGCAGGTTGAATCCGAATATGGCAAGCAGTATGCCGAACTGCACGAATGGGAAGTCAAGGCCCGCATCATGACACTCGAAGACGAATACTATGCCGACATATTCACAGATGAAATCAGGCGGATCGCGAAACAGGCGCTGGCCAAACTCCCCGGTCAGACGCGGTACATCTTCGAACAGCACCGCTTCAAGTTCAGACCCCGGAAGGAACTCGCCGTCGAGCTGGGCGTTTCGCTGCAAAAAATCGACTATCACATCAATAAAGCTAACCGGCATTTATACACCGAATTGAAAGACTACTCGCCTCTGCTTGCCGTTTTTTTCCAGCTTTTTTTCGATTGAAAGTTGGGATTTTCATCGTCTGAGTTGTCCTGTAAATGGAGCTAAAGACAAAATGAATGAAAATAGACCGTAATATACTTGTCCGTTATTTCCTGGGACGCTGTTCCGGAGAAGAAAAGGAGGCTGTCCGCAGGTGGCTGGAAAGCGACGGGGTACACCGGAAAACGTTCATCCGCGAACGCATCCGCTTTGATGCGTCCGTGGTGATGAGCGAAACCGGAACGCCGTCGCGACAACCCGCCCGTGCGAAAGGCGTCGTCCTGACGCTGTTGAAAGCAGCCGCCGCTATTTTGTTGCTGGTCGGAAGCAGTTACCTTTTCAACTTTTATCTGCGCACTTCTCAACCGGTGAATACGGCGTTGCAAAGCATTTATGTTCCGCCGGGGAACAGGGCGTTCCTCACCTTGCCGGACAGCAGCAGCGTATGGCTGAATTCCAATTCGACACTCCGTTATCCGGGCGCGTTTGCCGGCGGGACGCGGATGGTGGAACTGAACGGCGAGGCTTATTTTGACGTTGCAGGGCGCGACGGACAGCCGTTTGTCGTGAAAACCGGGAAATATTATGTAGAAGCCCTGGGTACGACCTTCAACGTCGATGCATACGCCGGTCGACCGGATTTCTCAACGGCTCTGTTTACGGGAAAAGTAAGGCTCTACAGGGAACCGGACGACGCCGCGCCGCTCTGCCTCAACCCGGGGGAAGCCGCCGCACTGACGGACGACTCGCTGCGGGTATCGCCCATCAGGACAAATCCTTCCCGCTGGCGTGAAGGGCTGATTGTAATCGAAGACCATACGTTTGAAGAAATCATGCGAATGTTCGAAAAATATTTCGACCAGCAAATCATTGTCGGGAACAGCAGGGTGAAAACGCTGAGCTACCGCGGCAAACTCCGCATCGCCGACGGCGTCGACCATGCCCTCCGGGTACTGCAAAACGACTTCCGTTTCACGTACAGGCGTGACGAAGAGTCAAATATTATCCGTATTTATTAACTCAAAGATTTCGGCCATGATAGCAGGAACAGACTCCGGTTGAAGGAAAACGGAAGAAAAAAACCGACAGGCGTTTGCCCGCCTGCCGGTTCCAAACAAGCACATTTAAAGAGATATACTTATTTTATTAATAACAAAGCAATTGCAAAGATATGAAAAAAATCTTTTTACCGGAGATTGCAGGGCCAAATTTCGCCCGCCATCTCCACTTTAACAGAATTATGAAACTGACGATTTGTTTCTGGCTATTGTTTTCCGGATTCGTTTTTGCGGAAAATCTTAGCTCGCAAAACGCAAGGGTAAGCCTGAACAAACAGCAGGCATCACTCAGGGATGTACTGGATGAGATTGAGCAGCAGACGGATTATCTTTTTATTTCGAACACGGATATCAGTCTGGAACGCAAAGTCTCCGTACATGTGAAAAACAAGCCGGTGCGCGAAGTGCTCGACCGGCTGTTTGAAAATTCGGACCTCGCCTACGCAATGGAAGGCGTTAACGTCATTATTACAAGGAAAGCGGTTTCTCCCGAAACAGGTGCAATGCAGCAGCCGGCCGGCAAACGGATTACGGGCGTCGTGACGGATGCAGCAGGCGAACCCATTATCGGGGCGAATATCATGGAGAAAGGCACGACCAACGGAACGGTGACCGACATTGACGGGAAGTTCACGCTGGGCGTAGCCGGTAACAATGCCGTGCTGCAAATATCCTTTATCGGATATACAGCACAGGAGATTACAGTCGGTAACCGGTTGCAGTTTAATGTGACGCTGTCCGAAGACAGCGAAATGCTGGAAGAAGTGGTGGTCATCGGGTATGGCACAGTAAAGAAAAGCGACCTGACAGGTTCCGTCTCGTCCGTTACTTCGCGCGACTTTCTGGATCAGCCTGCGAGCGCTGTCGCATCGGTACTGTCTGCCCGTGCAGCGGGCGTAACGGTTGCAAAAACGCATGGTCAGCCGGGCGGAGGCGTTACTATCCGCGTGCGCGGCGCCAATTCCATTCTGGGCGACAACGCACCGCTGATTGTGGTAGACGGCAATTACGCTGATCAAATCCCCGACATGTACGATATCGCAAATATCGAGGTACTGAAGGACGCTTCGGCAACCGCCATATACGGTTCGCGCGGCGCCAACGGCGTAGTGCTTGTTACTACCAATCGCGGTAAAGACGGCAAGCCGACACTGAAATGGTACACCGACGCATCCTTCCAGCAGCTGCCGAAACGCTACAACCTGATGGACGCATACGAATTTGCCGAGTATAACAACAGTATCGGCAATACAACGTTTACCGAAACCGAGCTGGCCGGTTTCAAAGCAAACGGCGGTATCGACTGGATGAACGAAGTCTTCCGTACGGGATTTGTGCAGAATCACAAGGCTGTAGTGACAGGCGGTGCGAAAAACGTACGCTACTATGTTTCGCCCAACTGGAACAAGGCCGACGGTATAATCTGGAATACCAGTTACGGCGGCTACGGCCTTAACGCGAAAGTGGATATGGACTTGAGCAATTACATTACGGTACAGGTTGAATCGAACATCAACCATATCGACCAGTTAAACGGCGGTACGGCGGGAGGCATCGGCACTACGGCAAACCCGCTGATGGCCGCGATGCTCTGGGCGCCCACCGAACAGATGTTCGAAGAAGACGGCAGCTATCGCCGACTGGGTTACGGAACCGGCAGCGTAATCAATCCCAGACTGAGTTTGACCGGAGAAGGCCGGAATTATACGAATAACGGTAACGCCACAGGTAATGTGAAAATCAGGTTTATGGAAGGCTTGACACTCGACGCCAAAGGTGCAGTTGCATTCGGTACGGGCGGAAGCCGCAGCTTCAATTCCAAAAACAGAAGCGGCAATCAGGCTTCGGCCAGTCAGTCGTCTTACGAGTCGAAAACGTGGCTGGTAAACGCTTACCTGACCTATGCGAAAAAAATCGACGTGCACGACTTTTCGCTGATGGCCGGTATCGAAGAGACGAAAACCGTTTACGAGAGCTTCTATGCCAACGCCAATATCCTGCCTCTCGAGGCAGTCAAATGGTATAACCTTGGCCTGGCAGCGCCCAGTATCGGCGTCGGTTCGAGCTACAGTAACAGCGCCATACGTTCCTATTTCGGGCGTGTCGCCTATAACTATGACGGACGTTACTATCTGACGGCCAACTACCGTGCCGACGGCGCCTCGAAATTCAAGGGCGACAACCTGTTTGGTTATTTCCCGTCGTTTTCCGTGGCATGGCGTCTCTCGGAAGAAGGATTCATGAAAAATCAGGACCTGTTTCAAAATATCAAACTGCGCGGCGGCTGGGGCGTAACGGGCAGCCAGGCGATCAGCTCGTATGCCACATACAGCCTTATGAGCCAGGGAAGCAACGGTTATGCATCTGCCACTCAATATCCGTCATTCAGACCTCAGTCGGGCGGTAATGCCAGTCTGAAATGGGAAACGACCAGACAGACGTCTGCCGGTATCGACCTGACAACGCTGAACAGCCGTCTGTCGTTCTCGTTCGATTATTATTACAAGAAAACGGACGACCTGCTGGCGCCGTTAACGGTGCCTCTGTACAATGGCGCCGGAAGCGTTACGGCTAATGTCGGCTCGCTGGAGAACAAAGGTGTTGAGTTCAATGTCAATTACACCATTGTCGAAAACAAAGACTGGTTCTATGACATAAACCTCAACGCTTCGCACAACAGAAGCAAAGTGCTCGACATCGGCGACCAGGCGTTTCTCTATGGAAGCGCGTTCGGTGACGGTATTTATATCGCGCAACGCATCATGGTGGGTGAGCAGTTTGGTACTTTTGTAGGTTACAAATACCTTGGTATATGGCAGGAGAATGAGGCGGAAGAAGCCCGGAAATTCCTGCAAAATCCGGGCGACTACAAGTTTGAAGACCTCAATGGCGACTATGCCTATACCTCGGACGACAATCAGATTATCGGCTGTTCCAGCCCGTCGCTTACAGGGGGGTTCAATAACCATTTGTCGTATAAAAATTTGGATTTCAATGTCCTGTTTGAAGGCGTGTATGGACGCGATCTGATGAACTGGACACGCGCCTCTATGGTTACACGAACCTATCCGAGCACCGTTACGCTGCACGAAGCCACGAACACCTGGACGCCGCAAAATCCGAATGCACCTTACGCCAAAGCCGGTTCGGCAACCCGCAATGCGCAGTTCGTTTCGACCCAGTTCCTCGAAGACGGCAGCTATATCAAACTGCGCAACGTCAGTCTGGCGTACCGCGTTCCGAAAAGCGTGATTTCGTTTGCGAAAGTGCGCCTGTCGGTCAGCGCCCAAAACCTGCTGACCATCACGAAATACAAGGGTTATGACCCTGAAGTAAGCGCAATAGGCCATTCCGGCGGAAGCGCCGGCAACGTTGATACCAGTGGCGGTGCGGACTGGTTTACACATCCGAATCCGTTTACGGTTTCTTTCGGTATCGGCATCGAATATTAATTCCTGAATAAAAGTCGAATAGTTTAAAAACAAAAGTGCTATGAATAGTAAAATATTTTTCATAATCGCAGCTGCCCTTCTTGGGTTAGTCAGCTGTCAGTCAAACGAAGATTTTCTGAAAGAGAACCTGTACGGAAAGTTGGCACCGGAATCAATGCCGAACAATAAGACGGAATTGGTGATGCTTGTCAGCGCTACCGGCTTGCCGTCGCTGCACATGTGTTACGACGATTTGCAGATCAAATGGAGCGCAGCCGATGATGCATTGGGTTACGATGCGGCAGAATACCTTTCCATGGAGAATTTCGGCGCCATCAATGCCGATCAGCAAATTGATATTCGCCACGGATGGGAGCGGTGCTACGAAGGTATCAATACGAATAATAACGTTATCAATACGTATGAAAAGGTAACAGACATGAGCGAGGCCGACCTGAAAGCTCTTGCGGCCATTGCTTATTTCAAGCGTGCGTATTGTTATTTTTATCTGGTAAGGTTTTTCAACAATGTGGTGCTGGTGCTGGATTCGTACCGGGCGGACTTTAAGCATGAAATGACGCTCACGCCTGCCCGCGAAATCTACGACCTGATTATTTCGGATCTGCAGTTTGCCGAGCAGTGGCTGCCCGTAACATGGAAAGGCAGCGGCTATCCGTGGCAAAACGCTGCGGAACCGAATAAGGGCATAGCAAAATGCGTGCTTGCGGAGGTCTATCTGCAAATGGCGGGTTATCCCATCAACGGTGGCACGGAATACTATGCCAGGGCGCGCGACAAGGCGAAAGAAATTATTGACGGCGCCGAAACGGTTTACCATTATGGTATGCATGAATATTTCTATCAAGTCTGGGATATGTGGAAACCGGGGCAGGTTGAAAACGAGGAATATATATGGTATACTCTTCATGACCCCACCTATGCTCGCAGCCTTCGTTCGCCGCGTCCGTGGCGTCCTGCCGAATATGGCGGATGGAGTATGATCTTTCCTGAACTGGGCTTCTATAACCGTTACCCCGAAGGCGACCGCAAGGAGTTTATGTTTATCACCGACTTCTATCACGGACCCGACGCCGGTCATGCGGAAGTGTATCATCACCATTATACCGATTTGGCTGTCCAGCATCCGTGCTACCGCAAACTGTGGGCCGACGACCTGGTCGGGGAGTGGAAATGGGAGAATCGTAACTTGCCGACAAGTAACTGGAACATCGCTATGGAGGCACGGGGCGACTGGCAAAACGGACGCTCGTGGCCATGGATTCGTTACCCGGAAATTCTGCTGATTTATGCCGAAACCAAAGCGCGGACGGATGGACCGGATGCGCTGGCCTATAAGTGCCTCAACGACGTACGCAACCGCGCCTATAAAGGCTTGTATACTACCGAAGCTTCCGTGAACGGCCTGTCAACAGAAGAATTTATAGACCTGGTCATTTGGGAACGCGCCTGGGAGTTTGCCGGCTTCGAGATTTGCTCGCGCTGGTGGGATTTGCAACGCCTCGAACTTGTCGAAAAAGCCAATACCGAATGGCGAGACGAACCGGATCCTCGATATGCTATCCAGCGCTCTATTACAAAGGACGATTATTTCCTTCCGCTTCCGGAATTTGAGACACAGCTCAATCCGAATTTGGGAAATAATAAGCCGTAAGTCGAGCCTTCGGAATTGTCAGGAAATAAACAGCACATTTCCGGATTGCTTCCTGCTTCGTACCTCTCAGTTCGCAAAGACGGGCGGTGTAACGCCCGCTGGAAAACGAACACTTGTCGACCCGTCCCTGCGAGGGGTTGCGAGAAACAAAGCGAAGTAAAGCAGTCCGGAAATGTCGGTTTATTTCCAGACAATTCCTGATGCGACAATTTTCCCGAATAGATACAAAATAACGCATACCCCGCCTTCGCCTGTCCCCCAGTCGCTACGCTCCACCGGGAGGGGCATCATCCCAAAATATCCATGCGCTAATGGACATTTTGGATTGCACCTTCTGCATGTTATTCTTTGCACAAAACCATCCCGCGTGCAGTATAACCATTAACCGTTAACCACTAACCACTAATCACTGTTAATACAACCTTCCGGCGCACCTGTTTGTTTTATAGGAAGAAACGACAAAACGGAATTTAAAATGAAGAAGATAGAACGGTATGCAACGGGCTGTGTGCATGTGGAAGATGTATTCATCAGAATCGCCTCTCCGCCGGGGAGTACGGGGGAAAACAATTTCCGGTTCACAGGATAATAAATCTCCGGTGATGATTCGCATACATACATACAAAACCCTTTTCATTCTCTGCACGGCACGGTGTTGTGCATGGATACAACCGTTCTCTGAAAAAACTGCCTCGCTATGAATAAAAAAAATAACCGGACGGCTTCCTGCCGCAAAACCCTGAACAGTCGGGTGTATTTGACTGATTTATCACGAACCGGCCGCGCCGGAAGTATCCAAAACAAATCCGTCCCGAAACGGCTTTCCCTCCTTTCGGCGGCCCTTCTTGCCCTGGGCCTTCTGCTGGCAACGGTCAGCCTGTCTGCACAGACAACGGCGGGAACGGATTTCTGGCTGGCATTCGGACAAAACAGAGAATTTGCTGCCGGCGGGGTTGATTTGCAACTGAGAATCGTAACGACGAACGCGACAACCGTTACCCTGACATATAGAAAATCGGGTAAGGTTGAAGAAGTCGACATTGACGCAAATACGGTTTTTTCGAAAAGTTTCAAAGGCAAAGACAAAGAGCTTGTCTATTCGGGAAGTGCAAACGCTTTGACAACCGTAAATTCGCTGCACATATCCTCCACTCAACCCGTATCGGTATATGCCCTTAACAGTACGTCCGCCGTTACCGACGCAACGAATGTGCTTCCCACAAACGCCCTGGGAACCGACTACTATCATATTTCCTTTCCTTCCGGCGCAGACGGTAAGGAGGAGAGCCGGGATGCCATGACGATTGTTGCGACGGAAAACAATACGCAGCTCTACATCGACGGCCGGCCCATCCCGATGCATAGAGGCTGGGTATATTATCTGCCTTCAACAAAAACAGACATGACAGGAGTTCATGTGACGTCCGACAAGCCGGTAGCGCATTTTGTCACCCACAGAGGCGCTTACATTCCCGATGACAGGGGAGGAAATCTGGATAACCTCTATCAGCAAATGGCGCCGGTAAATTCGTGGGGAACAAAGTTTTTTGTGCCGGATGTCGGCAGAAAGGAGCTTCGTCCCCTGCAGATACGGGTCGTGGCGTCCATGGATGGAACAACGGTGAATGTATCGGGAGGAGAGCCTGCCAGCACTGCCTTAAAGAAGGGAGAGTTCGTAGCCGTAGCAGGGCGCACCGGGCTGGGGCCAGGGGGAATTTCGACCACGGGATGTTATATTACGTCAAACAAGCCGGTGGGCGTATGTGCATATCTGCTGTCATACTCGCCATCCTATCTAACGAGATTTGGAGGTCCCGCAGTCGTATGGATTCCGCCGGTTGAGCAGCGTGTAATCTCCACTACCGTCGCCCCGTTTATTCCCGGCAGTAGCGCACAGATAACGGAACATTATGCCCTCATTGTGACTTCCACGGCCACAAGGGGACAAACCAGAGTGAACAATACAGCCCCGTCCGGCGACTGGCAGCAGCGTGCCGGATATTCTTCCCTCAAATATGACCTGTCTCCAACCGCTGCAGTTCCCTACACCTTCAGCAATCCGGATGGCCTGACGGTGCTGGTTTGCGGTTTGGGGCCAAGTGAATCCTATTATTATCTGGCCGGTTCGTCGCTCTATGATTTGAACGTGATGTTTTCGGTGAATGACATTCATTTCCAGCAGATACCGGATAACACCGTCTGCAGTGGCAACATCAAATTCTCCGCCAGGGTGGAATACGCCCAAAGTCCGCTGGACTTGAAATGGTACATCGACGGCGTGGAGGAGACGGCTGCGCGAAACCGGCAGACCTGGAACAGGACGCTTCCGGATGGACGCCACAACATCCGCATGACCGCCGTGGACATAACCGGCAACCCGCAAACCGTCGATACCGACATCAACGTGGAATCGCCTGCCGCCGCCATCACGGGGCCTGCCGTGATTGCTCCGGGCGAAACGACCACCCTGTCGCCCGCAGGCGGCGGAACATGGAAGAGCAGTAACGCCGCCGTTGCCACGGTCAGCTCCGACGGTACGGTAACGGGCGTTTCGCCGGGCGAGGCGACGTTCACGTTCACCTCTGCCGGCAACTGTTCCGCCACAACCGGCCCCGTAAAAGTCCTTGCGCGGGCTGTGGCGGCCATGATTTCCGTTTCCGGGAGGACGACGGACATCTGTCACGGCACGGCGACCTCCCTGACGGCCACGGCGCCGGGCGTTTCCAGCCCCGTCTTCCGCTGGTACGCATCACAGACGGCCACCGACACGCTCCACACCGGCGGAACCTTCACCACGCCGCTGCTGACGGCGCCCGCCGCCTATTACGTGACCGTGTCGGGCGACAATTACGGCGAAAACGGGCCGGGCGACAGGCGGGAGATAACCCTCCGTCTCATGCCCTCCGGGACGCGGGACTTCTATGTGAACGGCATCCATCACCTGAAGGTACAGGATACAACGATGAGCATCGGAGCGTCCGTGCACTTCAGAGCCGACCTGCAAACCGCCGTTCCGGCCACGCTGAAGTGGTACGTGGACGGCGCGGAGGAAACGGCTGCGGGAAACATGAAGGAATGGAGCCGGACGCTGGCTTCCGGCAGGCATACCGTCACGATGGAGGTGACGGACGAATGCGGAACAAACCCCATCTCCGCGGACTTCACCGCTGTCGGCTTTTCCACCATGCGCTGGACGGGACTGGAGGATACGGACTGGTACAATCCGGATAACTGGGTGGAGGTACTGACGGCCAGCGGCAGGACGTATGAAATACCCGTTTCGTGGTGGCCGCTGGAGCACGCGAACGCGGTGATTACGTCCGGCGCTCCGCACTATCCGGAACTGGACGCGCCGGCCTTCTGCGATACCCTCGCCATGCAGGACCGCGCCATGCTGAAAAACCCGCACGCCCTGACCTACACCGCTGCAGAGGTGGAACTGAAGCTCAAGGCGCTGGAACGCGACCGCACCGTGATGTGGTCGGCGCCGCTTGCAGACATGTATTCGGGCGACTACCATTTCAAGAATGCCGCCGGACAGCCGCTCTGGGGCGACGTGCACATGAGTTACTTCCGGCCGGACGCTTCCACCGCACCCGTGCGGACCAGCTTCGTCGACGTCACGGTCACTTCGCCGGAAAGGCCGCTGGAACTGGGCAGGGCCTTCAACCTGCAGGTGACAAGCACGTCCATGTCGCGCGACCGGACGTGGCAGTTCCCGCAGCCGGATGTCTTCTATACGGATGCTGCGACGAAATCCGAAGCCGGGCGTCTGCGTCGCACCGACAGCCGGCGGTTTATCACGGACGGCGTCGCGCAGGATGCCTCCGGACGGTTCGACATGCCGGTCTTCGGAGGAGAGTCCGGCGCCAGCCACCTCGTACAGGTGGTGAATCCCTACCTGGCCTGTCTGCGGATGGATTCCTTTCTCCGTAACAACAGAGACTCGCTGGCTGCGGGCGGCTACCTGGTCTGGAACGGCGACCCGAACAGCAGCTTCGTTGCCGTCAAGTTTGCGGGTACCGCCGGCACGGTTGTGAGCACGTCGCCCTACCTGGTCGCTTCCGATGCGGCGCTGATACCGCCGCTGCAGTCCTTCTTCATCCCGAAAAAGACGGATGCGGACATGCTTTCCAGCGTCGTCATGTCGCCCCGCTGGACAACGACCGATGTCACGGACGGCGCAGAGGGCGGCTATCCCCTCCGCACGGCCGCAGCCGCAGCCGCAGCGGAGAGCGGCGTGCTGCGCATCAAAGCCTCTCAGGGAAACAGTACGGCGTATGCCGTGATGCACTATGAGCCGGACGCATCGCCGGAATACGACGGCGACGAAGATATCCGGAGCCTGTTCTGCGACGAACATCTGCTGGCCGTCTATCTCCTGACCGCCGGCCGCGTGCCGCTGGCCATCTATGCGGACGGGGAACTCGACAGCCACACGACCGACCTGGGACTGCGCGTTGCCGGAGCGGGCGATGTGACCCTGGAATTTTCGGGCCTGGGGCGCTTCGGGCACGACGTTTACCTGATAGACCGGGAATGTGACAACCTGCAAATCAACCTTCAGCAGACGCCCGTTTACACCTTCACGCCGGCAGGGACGCCGGCAGCGCTGGACAGCCGCTTCACACTCAGGATGGACTACACGGGAGAGGGCCTGACCGGTGAAGAGGGTATTTCCCGTCCGGACGTGCGGTTCTCCGGCCGGGGCGGCCACATCCACATACGTTCGCAGGCGGGGATTATCCGGCAGATACAGGTGTACAGTCTGCCGGGCATACAGGTATATTCAGGCAGTGCGGCTTCGGACAGGTTCACCGTTCCGGTCGCACACGCAGGCATCTATCTCGTGAAAGTACAGGTCAAAAACACCTGGATTACGAAAAAGGTGTTTGTAAGCAGTGATTAGTGGTTAGTGGTTAATGGTTAATGATTAATGGTTAGTGAGAAAACCCGTTCCCGACGCTAACCATTAACCGTTAACCGTTAACCGTTAACCATTAAGGACTCGCCCTTGAATCTTTGAATGATTGAATCTTTGA
>JAISEZ010000175.1 GCA_031263835.1 Tannerella sp. | reverse complement strand
TCAACAAAATGAACATCCTGCATTTTGATGGCTACACGGAAGATTGGCTTGATTTTATCCTTCTCAACCGGACAAATGAACGCGAACAGCAAGCCCACGATTATGATATTGTGGAAGGTTATGAACAGTCGCAATGCTGCCGGCATTCCCTCTGTCGCATTTGCAACGGTCGCAATCCTGCTTTGAACGGAAATGTGAGAATGAGCCAATTCATTTTTCACATTGGCTCATTCTCATATTCTCACATTTTTTCCGTCTCCGTCGTGGTGATAATTTATTCCCGGTGCCCATAAATGAGTGATTGACGTAGATTATCCCAAAATGGGGTGCGTTTCAAAACCATGCCGCGTGAAGTATCTACGTGTCCTGCCAACGGCCAACGGCTATTCTGCCGGCTATCCGCTATTCACTCACAAATCCGCTATGACGAAAGCGGAAAATGTATCTCCAGTACGTCATCCGGTTGCAGGTGTACTTCCAAAATCCCGTCCGTCACCGGGAAGGAAACGGGTTCTCCATTCACCGTGATGCGCATTTCAAACCGGTCTGCCGGCAGTTTTACCCGGAAATCGCCGCTTACGCGCGCTTTCACGCCGGCAGCCTGCCAGCGGCCGTTTTTCCAGCGGGCGGATACTTCGCCGCCGCCTTCCACGCACAAGCCGCTGAAAAAACCGGTACTCCACGCCGCCGGTAACGCCGGCAAAAATTCAATGTAACCGTTCTGACTTTGCACCAGCATCTCCGCAATGCCGGCGGCGCCCCCGAAATTCCCGTCAATCTGGAAGGGCGGGTGGGCGCAAAACAGGTTGGGATACGTGCCGCCGCCTTTCGCGTAGTTGAATCCGGTCTGCATGCAGGGCGTCAGCAGGTCGGCCAGCAGTTTGTGGGCATGTTCCCCGTCGTGCAGGCGCGCCCAGAAATTCACTTTCCAGGCCATCGACCATCCGGTGCTTTCGTCGCCGCGCGCTTCCAGCGTTTTACGCGCCGCCGCAGCGAGTTCCGGCGTCCGGTCGGGCGTGATTTCACTGGCCGGGTGCAGGCCGTAGAGGTGGGAGACGTGACGGTGATGCGGTTCGCTTTCCCTGAACGGTTCCAGCCATTCCATGATGCGGCCGTCGGCGCCGACGGTGGTCGGCATCAGACGTTCCCGCATGGAGGAGACCGTTTTCGCGAAATCTGCGTCCACGCCCAGTATCCCGGCGGCTTCGATGACGTTCCGGAACAGTTCGCGCAGAATCTGGTTGTCCATTGTGGAGCCGGCACAGATGCTGGCCGAGTTTCCGTCGGGCATGAGGTACGCATTCTCGGGCGAAGTGGTCGGCGCCGTGACAAGGTAACGGCTGCGCGGGTCTTCCACCAGCATGTCCGTGAAAAACAGCGCCGCTTCCTTCATCACCGGATATACTTCGGCCAGGTAGGCTTTGTCCCGCGTGTACAGATAGTGACTGTACAGATGGGCGCACATCCAGGCGGCGGAGGTATTGGTCGCTCCCCAGGACGGGTGTTCGCCGGGCGCCGTAAATTCCCACACGTTGCCCAGGATGTGCGTCACCCAGCCCTGCGCGTTGTAAAACACTTTTGCCGTGCGGCGGCCGCTTTCGACCTGCTGTTTCGTCCATTCAATCAGGGGCAGGTGCAGTTCCGACAGGTTGCCCGATTCCGCCGGCCAGAGGTTCATCTGTGCATTGATATTCAGGTGATAGTCTCCGTTCCACGGCGTGCGAATCGTATTGCACCACAGTCCCTGCAGATTGGGCGGAAGACCGCCGGGACGGGTGGAGGAAATCAGCAGGTAACGCCCGAACTGGTAATAGAGCGTCATCAGGGACGGGTCGTTTCCATCCTGCCGGAACGCTTCCAGACGCTGATTCACCGGCAATGCTTCTTTCTCCTTCACGCGCCCGAAATCGACCCTGACCCGGTCGAAAAGCATCCGGTAAGCCGCTTCATGTTCGCTTTTCAGCTGTTCGTACTTTTTACCCTCCGCAGCCAGGAACAGCGAATCCAGCTGTCCGTTCACCTCTTTTCCGAAATAGTCGGTCGCCATACCTACCAGCAGGATAATTTCGGAAGCGTTTCTAATCTGCAGGAGCGTATCGTCCAGAATGATTTGCTGACCGTCGCGGGGCAGCAGCGTCCGCACCCGCGCACCGTATGCGATGCCCTCCGGCGCTTTCAGGCTGTCGCCTCCGAACAGGCGGCCGCTCATTTGCAGGTCGAATCCGTCGGGAGAAACGGCGTATCGCTCGGGACGGTTCAGCGCAATGCTCAGGTTCAGCGTCTTCTCCCTGTCCGCAGACAGGCGAATCACGCCCATATCGGCGGCAAACGAAGTGAACGCCTCCCGCCGGAAGGTCGTCTTTCCCTTTTTGAAAGAAACGGTGGCGACGGCGTTGTCGAGGCTCAGCTCGCGCCGGTAGCCGGATATTTCCTCGCCCTCTTCGCCGCAGGCATACGTCAGTTGCATGTTCCCGAGCAGTTGATAGCTGCCGTAGGGCACCGTCGCGCCGTTACCGTGTCCGCTGCCTGCACCGCCGCACACGAACGTACTGTACATCAATTTCTGCGCTTCGCCGTTCCGCCCTTCAAACAGCAGCCTGCGGATTTCCGGCAGCGACCCGGCCGCCGCCGGATTGTCCGTGTTCTGCCGGCTGCCAGACCACATCGAAATCTCGTTCAGCACATAAAGCTCCTCTTCCACTCCGCCGTCCGGAATCAGACCTATCCGCCCGTTTCCCAGCGGAAACGTTTCTTCCCACACGCTCGCCGGCGCGTCAAAATGATATGACAGACTCCCGTCCGTCATGAACTGCTTCACCTTACCGCACCCGCAAAGAAGCAGGCTCAATACGAAAAAAAACACCTTTACTCTATTCATATTCTTTTATGGTTTAATTGTTTTTATCGTGCAAATATAGCCCGTTTCGGGGAATTATACTTTACACGGGATGGTTTTGTGCATGGACATGGAGAAAATGAGAGAATGAGAAAATGAATTGGCTCATTCTCTCATTTTCTCCGTCTCCGCGTTTGAATATTCATTTCATTGTGGAAAAAGCAAGGCTTCAAACAAATCCGCCTTACCTGTGTCTTCCATACAGTCTAAATATGAAAGAGCTACGAAACCGTTACGGCTGTATGCTCCATTGTTCACGCGGGCGTTTTTTTCATGCAAGGCTTTGCCCGTCTCAAAAAACATATTTACCTTTGTCGAAACAATTTACAAACAATAAAATGGTGGTACAAGTGAATAAAAAAACAGAAAGCAAAGCTGAAAAACAGCAGGAACCGGAAGATAAAAAAAATTCCAAAATCGCACAGTATTTAAAAACGGAATACAGGAAAGGAACCATAACAAATATGCGCGCAGTGCTGAAATGAGATACTATTTAGATACGAATATGTTAGTATTCATATTGTTGTATACTGACGAAATACACAGGGATGTATTTGAAATCATTGATGACAGTTCAAATACGTTTTATGTAAGTTCGATTGTAGTCAAGGAAATAATACACCTGCATAAAAGAGGTATAATCAGGGAAAAGCGTTTCAGAACGACTTCAGATGTATTGAACGCCATGAAAAACGCAGGAATTGAAGTGAAGCTATTGAATGAAAATCATTTATTGCAATATGCAGGGATGGATATCAATACAGATGAACATAACGACCCTAATGACCACGCAATCATCGCGCAATCCATTTCCGATAAAATACCGCTCATATCGTCCGACCACAAGTTTAAATACTACATCTCACAAGGTTTGGAACTGATATTCAATAAACGATAGCTTTTTCTCCGTCAAAATAAATTTGCCTTTTCCATTGTACGGTTAAAATAATCCCGTTTACCCCCACCCTCCCCGATTTTCATCCGTCTCCCGCGTATTGAAAATTTTCATGTACCTTTGCGTCATGGCTAAAATACTTGTAATAGAAGACGAAAGTCGCGTAGCCGGACTGCTTAAGCGCGGGCTGGAGGAGTCGGAACATGCCGTCGGCGTTGCCGGCAGCGTGTCGGACGGACTGAGGATGTTCGAGAGTGAAGAATTTGATATTGTCGTTTCCGACGTGATGCT
>JAISEZ010000173.1 GCA_031263835.1 Tannerella sp. | reverse complement strand
ATCCCCGTCCGCCGGCGGTAGTAGTGGACTTCCCTGCACACCCGCTCAAGTTCCGCGGCGTGCGGACGTCCGTATTCAAAGCAGTGCAGAATGATTTCCACCCCGCAGTCGTGCAGGGCCTTCAGCTTGTAATAAATGTCTATCACGCCGCCATAGTCGGCCGGCCAGGGGACGTTGAAGGCGACAATATGTAACGTTCGATTCATCGGTCGTTTATAAATTATATGAAACAGTAGTTAGTAGTTAGTAGATAGTAGTTAGTAGGGGCGAAATGCTTTCGCCCGCCTGTATGGGCAAAAAGTTTTTCACCTGTACAGGCAGGCAGCCGGCGGGAAAGCTGCACATCTCCATACCGGGATTTTGTATATAAACTGATGTATCCATTCTACTAACTACTAACTACTATCTACTAACTACTGTTCCCATTATTTGCTCAAAGATACGGATAAACCGGCCGGCCTGCGCTTTGCGGGAGAATTTCCCGATTTCTTCCCGGTCTGCATCGACCGTCGTCAGGCCGGAGGCCTGCCATTGCCGGTAATGCGTTTCAATAAAGCGGCAGACTTCCTCCGTGCGGTGCGCAGACAGGCCGGCACGGGTGCGGTTGATTACCTCCTCCAGACAGCCTTCGTCGCCGCGGACGCACAGAACCGGCTTCTCCACCGCCAGCGCCTCGAAAAACTTGGTCGTCATGACACCTTTCGGCCCCTGTTCGCCCGTTTTGTTGGTCAGCACCAGCAGGACGGCGCTTTCGTTGAGCAGCGCCGGCACGCGCGAGGCCGGCACGCAGTCGTACAGGGCCATGTATTCCGTCAGGGCGTATTTTTCGGCCTCCTGCCGGACGAACTGCTGCGATTTTTCGTCCGTGAACCAGCGGACGCAAAACGTTTCCGGCGTGATGAGCTGTTTTTTCGCCAGCTCCGCCACGGCCTGAAACAGCAGCTCCGGATTCCGCAGCGTCCGGTTGAGGGTGCGGCCGGCATATATAATGCGTCCGGTATAGGTGATATAAAACCGCGCGCTCCGGACGGGCGCCGGATAAAAGAGTTCGGGGTCGTAGCCGTTGTATATCAGTTCCGCCGGGAGACGGTAAGACGCTAACAGCGCCACATGCCAGGGGGACACGGTTGTGATGCAGGTGGCGTCCCGAAGCACGCGGTTCCGCTGCCTCCGGCCGCGTCCCAGGAAGGCAGAGGCAATCCACCGTTCCAGTCCCCACAATCCGGGCAGGGTATGTGAGATAAATTCATGCCCGTTGACCTGCTCGACCATGTCCCGCAAGTCCGCCACCAGCGGCAGGCCGGCTTTCCGGGCAATCCGGCGCGCCGCCGGAAGCGGAAAGGTCCGGTAGGTGCTGCACAGTACCAGCCGGTACGCATGTTTCCGGGTTTGCCCGAGCGCCTCGCGATACATCCGGCAATCCTTGTAACCGAACAGGACGTCGAGCAGGAAGACGCAGCCCCATTCCAGCGCGCGGAGAAACCGCCCGCGGGCACGGTAATAGCGAATGCGAATAACCTCTGTCGCCTCTTCCTGCAGGAAAGCAAACGTGCCGCCGGGAACATGCTCGGTAATCACCGTCGGTTCCCAGCCCGCCCGCCGGAGGTATTTGCACAGGTAGCCCATGCGCGGCCCGAACGCCGGCGGAAACGCGTCGCAAAGAATCAGTATTTTCATGCGTGTATGTCAATGATTTTCTCCAGGAGACTGCCGTAAAGCGCTGTATGGTATCCTTTGCCTTCAACGGTCGAGGAGTTGTGCCAGAGCAGCGTCAGTTCGCCGTTGAACTGCCGTACCTGCTCCGTCAGGCGTATCGCACAGTCCAGCGCTTCTTCGAGGTTCAGGCCCATATAGCCGGGATTCGACAGCGTGGCATCCATGACCGTCAGCGGATGCAGCGTGAGCGCGGACAGACGCCGGTTCACCGCATCCATCCGGCGCACCGGCCGCGACGTCCCCAGCCGGAACCCGGCCACATCGGCATAGCCCATCGTGAAATCGTCCGTGATGCCGGCCTGTTCGAGCGCGGCCATGTCTTCCGGTTCCCGCGAGGCCAGGAAATGGTGACGGTTGGCGCATATTTCCTGTGAAAAGGCCCGTTGCAGGCGTTCCTTTTCGGCGGCCACCAGCGCCGGATTTTTACCCGCCCGGTAGCTGGCGTGCAGGCCGACTTTGGCGCGACTGTCCCGCAGCAGGGAATACAGCCGGCGAATGTCCTTCCCGCGCAAATTATAGTGCGGCCTGTCTGCCTTTTCTCCACCTCCTCCGGCTTTGAAAAACAGATAAATGTCGCAATGTTCCTCGCCGAAGGCCGTCCGGACTTGCCCGTCTTCGCGCAGCAGCCGGGGGAAGGTGTAATAGGGGTCGTCTTCCAGCGCGCCGAATTTGAGGCGGAGCAGCTTCCGGAGGTTTTCTCCCCCGGCCATGCCCCACGCCACATTCCGCCACGTGCGGCAGGCAAACGGCGCGTCCACGTCGTGCGTCAGGCAGAGGCGACGGATGCGCTGCGGCGGCTCCTGCACCGGTACGCCCGCCTGCCTCAGCCACCGGCGAAGCAGACGCCCGTACTCGTCCACAAGGGGACGGTGAATGAACCCGGCGCGGAACGGCAGGGATTCCCGTCCCGGAAACCGCCCGTGTACGTCGCGCACCCCGCGCCGGACGGTTTCTTCATAACGGCTCAGCAGGAAAAATGCGCCGGCAAGGAGATCGGCCCGAACAAGCAGCGTCTCCCCTGCCCTGCTCACCGACGGCTGCCCGAACAGCAACGGCACGTCTTCCACCAGCCGCAACGGTAACGCCGGCGCCGAATCCGCCCTGCCGAACGTCGCGTCCTCGAAAAAACCGGAGGGAATCATCACCACCCTGTACTGCGGAAACAGGGCTGCATCAGATGTATAACCTACCTGAGCAGCTACTTCCTCCGGGACATGATCGCCCAGCAGGAAACGGACAAGATAACAAATGAGGTCAGTCATCAATCACTAAAAAACTTGTTTTCAATTCTATTTCGGTACAATTACAGGATGCAAATATAATGCATATATTTCGCTTCCGCACGAAACGGGGTGAATTCAAAGATTCAATAATTCAATCATTCAAAGATTCAAGGGCAGGCGGCGGGGATAACGGCTGGAGCAATGCACAAAACCATACCGCACTAAAGCATTGTCTGGAAATAAACAGTACAGAAATATACTGTTTATTTCCAGAATGCCTTAGATTGAATTACCCCCGCCGTTCGCCCTTGAATCTTTGAATGATTGAATGATTGAATAATTGAATTATTGAATCTTTGAATCCTCTATTTTTATATACCCGACCTGCCGGATCGCCGTCACATCGGAATAGTCGTACAGGTAGAACCCGTCGTTGCCGACCATGAACAGGAACCCGTCCGCCGGGATGACGTCGTAAGCCTGAATGTCGGGGAAAGCGGCCAGCAGGTGAGCGGTGATCTGTTTCCTGTCCGTCGCGTCATACACTTTCAGGCCCGCCTCGCCGTCGCAGACGAACAGCCGCTCGCGGTCTATGCCCAGACCGTGGGGACTGGTCATGCTGTATGAATTGACGAGCGTGTATTCCCTGTAATCATCCGAAATCTTCACCACGTCGAGCCGGTTGACGTCTCCGCCGCATCCCGTTCCCGAACGCAGTGTGATATACGCATATCCGTCCTGCACGACGACCGGGTCGCAGCTCGTCACGTGCCAGAAGCTGCCGATGAATGAGGGCATCGCCGGTACGTCCAGGCTGTAAACCAGCATGCCGCCGGGCGTTCCGAAGAACATGTGCCCGTCATAGATAAACATCGTTTCCACGCTTCCCGTCAGATATTGTTTGCCGGCGGAAACGGGAGACGGAG
>JAISEZ010000060.1 GCA_031263835.1 Tannerella sp. | reverse complement strand
GCGAAGTGCTGGCCGGAAAGAAAAGTCCGCTGGCCTATCACATGGAAAAACAGCTGTTCGATACCGGCCTGCTGGCTTCCTATGCGGGCTTTTCCAGAATGACGGTCAGGAAACATCTGCAACCCGGCGTTTTCGCCCGTCTGGACGACCGGACGCTGGGACGGTATGCGGAGGTATTGAACATTAGCATTGAAGAGTTGAAGAAAGTTTGAAACATGAAGATTGAGTTTGAGCACAGCCAGGCGGCGCACTGTGAAAGCGGCGTCACCGTCAGCATCCTGCGTTTTTACGGCATTCGCATCAGCGAACCGGTGGTTTTCGGAATCGGAGCGGGACTGTTTTTTTCCTACATGCCGTTTATCCGGCTTCACGGGATGCCCGTTTTTTCGTTTCGCCCGTTGCCGGGACATATTTTTGCACGGGTGACCGCGCGGCTGGGGATTCGCATGAACAAGCGCCGCTTCCTGAACGAAAACAGGTCGATGGAGGCGCTGGACAGGCTGCTGGAGCAGGGCATTCCGGTGGGCAGCGTGGTCGGCGTTTTCTACCTTCCCTATTTCCCGAAGGAATACCGCTTCCATTTCAATGCGCACAATATCTGCGTGTTCGGAAAGGAAGGCGACGTCTATACGGTGAGCGACCCGGTATCGCAGGTCACCAACGAGCTGAAGCACGACGAACTGAAGCGCGTGCGCTTTGCCAGAGGGACGTATCCGCCGCTGGGCAAGATGTACTGGGTGAAACGCATTTCCACGGCTTCGCCCGACCTGCGTCCGGCCATCCTGAGCGGCATCCGGCTCAACTGCAGCCGGATGCTCGACATTCCCATGCCCTGGTTCGGCGTCAGGGGCATCCGCCTGCTGGCCGCGAAGATGCGCCGCTGGGAAAGGAAACTGGGCGCGAAAAAGGCGGCGCTGCAACTGGCGCAGGTAATCCGGATGCTGGAGGAAATCGGCACGGGCGGCGCCGGCTTCCGCTACATGTACGCCGCGTTCCTGCAGGAAGCCGCCGGCATTGCGGAGAAACCCGTCCTGCGGGAAATGGCCCTGGAGATGACCCGCATCGGCGACCTGTGGCGCGACTTTGCCTGGGAAGGCGCCCGCAAATTCAAGCGACGGGGCGGCGACATCTGTACGTATGACGCGCTGGCCGACAAACTGATTGCGATAGCCGATGCCGAAAAGCAGTTTTTCATCCGCCTGCGCGAAGCCGTCAAATAAACAGGGCAAAGATGCAAACCGCCTCCGCCATTGACATGCGCAACCTCTGCAAGACCTACCGGGGAAACGGCGCGCCCGCCGTCGACCGTTTCTCGCTGACCGTTCCCGAAGGGTCCGTCTTCGGCCTGCTCGGGCCCAACGGCGCCGGCAAAACGACGCTTGTCCATATCCTGTGCGGCCTCCGCACGTTCGATGCCGGAGAGGTGACGGTCTGTTCGCTTCCGCTGCGGCGACGGCTGAAGGAAATCAAGCCGCTGATTGGCGTCGTGCCGCAGGATATTGCGCTCTATCCCGCGCTGACGGCGGGCGAAAACCTGCACATCTTTGGCCGCATACTGGGGCTGCGGGGCGCCGCGCTGGAGAACCGCATCCGCGAACTGCTCGCGTTTTTCGGACTGGAAGCCTGCCGGCATCGCCGCGTCGAACACTGTTCGGGCGGCATGAAGCGGCGGCTCAACCTGATTGCCGGCCTGCTGCACCGCCCGCGGATTCTTTTCCTCGACGAGCCGACCGCCGGCGTGGACGTGCAGTCCAGAAGGCTGATTCTGGACAACCTGAAATGCATCCACCGCGACGGGAGTACGATTGTCTATACGTCGCACGACATGGAGGAAGCCGGGTCGCTCTGTACGCAGGTGGCCTTTATCGACCGGGGGCGGCTGGTTTGCCGGGGCGTTCCCGCCGAACTGATTCGCGCGGCGGAGGGCTGCGATTCGCTGGAGGCGCTCTACCTGCAGCTGACCGGAACGAAACGGAGGGACAACGGATGATGCACACACTGCTGGCGCTGATATACAAGGACTGCCTGCTGCTGGTGCGCGACCGGGCCGGGCTGTGCATGATGTTCGTGATGCCGATGCTGCTGGTGGCGATTATGACCGCCCTGCAGGACCGCACGTTCAATTCCATCAACGAGACGCGCATCCCGCTGCTGCTGCTCAACGACGACCGCGACACGCTGGGCGTCGCCATTGAACGGCAAATCGAGGCTTCGGGCATCTTCGCCGTCAGCCGCGCCCTCGACGGACGGAAACCCGGCCGGGAGGAACTGGTACAGGCCGTTGCGCGCGGCGACTTCATGATAGGGATGGTGATTCCCGCCCGTGCGACCGAACATATCCGGGAGCACGTAAAACGGTACACCGAAAGCCTTTTCAGCGGCGAAAACCCGCCGGCGGCGGATTCTTCCGTACAGGTGGAACTATTCCTCGACCCCGTCACCAAAAGCTCGTTCCGGACTACGCTCCTCAGCACGCTGCGCGAATATGCCTCCCGCACGGAGAGCGAGCTGATGCTGAAAGAGGTGGCGAGAGAAGTCAACCGCTATTCGCCCGTCACCATCCCCGACCTCCGGCTGTCGAACGGTCAAATCGTCATCCGGGAAGAATATGCCCTGTCCGGCAAGCGCGGCGTCATTCCCGATTCCGTGCAGCACAACGTCCCCGCCTGGAGCATGTTTGCGATTTTCTTCATCGCCATTTCGCTGTCGGGCAATCTCATCCGGGAACGCGAAGACGGCAGCTTCACGCGCCTGCTCACCATGCCCTGCCCGTATTACCTCTATCTCCTGAGCAAGGTAATCGTGTACATGGCGGTCTGTCTGCTGCAGTTTGCGGTGATATTTCTGATGGGGATATACCTGTTTCCGCTGCTGGGTCTGCCGGCGCTGAGGCTGGACGTTTCACCCGCGCCGCTGCTGCTGACGGGCGTCAGTTCCGCGCTGGCGGCCATCGGCTACGGCATTGCCGTCGGCAAAATCGCCACCACTCACCAGCAGGCCGCCATTTTCGCCTCCGTTTCCATCGTCATCATGGCTGCCGTCGGAGGCATCTGGGTGCCGGTCTTCATCATGCCCCGTCCCATGCAGCTGTTAAGCGCCCTTTCCCCGCTGAACTGGGGACTGGAGAGCTTCTACGACCTCTTCCTCCGCGGCGGCGACGTGTCTGCCATCCTGCCCGAATGCATCGCGTCACTGCTTTTTGCCGCGCTGTGCGTGACCGCAGCCCTTGTCTATGACCGGAAACGAAGACCGTGAAATCATACATAAATACATTAAAAGCAATCGCATGAAGATTATATGCTCCTGCTTCACCTGTTCTCCCCGACCGATTCCCACGCGAAGGGGAACAGTTCCCACGCAAACGGGAAGCGCTGACTGTCTTCGGGCATTCAGGTTGCCGCAATGAAGGACTTTGCCGCCATTGACTTTGAAACCGCCAACGGTTACCGTTCGAGCGTCTGCAGCGTGGGCGTCGTGATTGTCCGCAGCGGACGG
>JAISEZ010000027.1 GCA_031263835.1 Tannerella sp. | reverse complement strand
CATCTGTTTAAGGAACGCGAAGAGCATACGCTCCTGAAACCGGAAGAAGGGTTCCCCGCCGTGCGTCGCGGCATTGAGAACGTCTGGCATCAGATTGTCACGCTGGTCAACGCCGGCGCAGCGCTGAAACAGTCGCCCGAATACGAAGCGCTGATTAACCGTCTGAATCCGGAAATCGACTACCTCAACGGCGAATTCCACCGCGTCAGGCACAACATCGCCGCCGCCGAGCCGGCTCCCATCGGGCAGCAGGCATACACGGGGCTGCCCTGTACGCCCGTGCCCGAAGTGCTGTACGTCACCTCCAAAGGCATCGTCCGGCTGGAACTCGGCAAAGATTTCAACATCACCTATAAAAACAACGTCAACGTGGGCAATGCCGAGTGCACCATCCACGGAAAGGGCGGCTACAGGGGACACAAAACCGTCACCTTCATCATCGCCCGCTGACCGCAAAAAAAAACCGGGTGCAGAAAAGTCCGTGGAGAAAGACGCAAATTGTCCGATTACATGGATTTGAAACCCGGGGGGTGTTTAGTTAGCTATTAATTAGTGTCAAAATGTCAGGCCGTGAGGGTCTGGCATTTTTTTTGCCGGAAACGAAACAGACAAAGTTTAACTGTAATATGAAGTAAAAATAAGATGGAAACGAAAGGAACTATTGGGGTAACAAGCGAAAACATATTCCCCGTAATAAAGAAATTCTTGTACAGCGATCACGAGATCTTTCTCCGTGAACTGGTGTCGAATGCGATGGATGCCACCCGGAAGCTGCAAACGCTGGCTTCGGTAGGCGAATTTAAAGGCGAACTGGGCGACCTGACCGTCCGGATCCGGGTGGACGGCGACAGGCTGATCATATCCGACCGGGGCATCGGGATGACCGCCGAAGAAATCGACCGCTACATCAACCAGATTGCCTTCTCCGGAGCGGAAGAATTCGTCGAAAAGTACAAAAACGACGTAGCCGCCATGATCGGCCATTTCGGACTGGGATTCTATTCCTCGTTCATGGTTTCCAGAAAGGTGGAAATCGTCACCAGATCCTGCCGGGAAGGCGCCGTGCCGATGAAATGGAGCTGCGAAGGTACGCCGGCGTTCGAGCTGGCCGAAACGGAAAAGGACGACCGGGGCACGGACATCATCCTCTACATCGACGACGAAAACAAAGACTTTCTCGAAAAACAGCGGATCACGTCCCTGCTGACCAAATACTGCCGTTATCTGCCCGTTCCGATTGCCTTCGGAAAAAAACAGGAATGGAAGGACGGGAAATACGTCGACACGGAGGACGACCTTATTATCAACGAAGTTCAGCCGGCCTGGGTGCGCAAGCCCGCCGACCTGAAAGAGGAAGACTACCTGAAATTCTACCGGGAACTCTATCCGATGAGCGACGAGCCGCTCTTCTGGATTCACCTCAACGTGGATTATCCGTTCAACTTGACGGGAATACTTTATTTCCCCCGCATCAAGAGCAACCTCGATATTCACCGGAATAAAATACAGCTGTACTGCAATCAGGTGTTTGTGACGGATTCGGTGGAAGGCATCGTACCCGAATTTCTGACCCTGCTGCACGGCGTGCTTGACTCGCCGGATATTCCGCTGAACGTCTCGCGTTCGTATCTCCAGAATGATCGGAACGTAAAGAAGATTTCAACGCACATCACCAAGAAGGTGGCCGACCGGCTGGAAGAAATCTTCAAGTCCGACCGTCCGCAGTATGAAAAGAAATGGGACAGCCTGAAGCTGTTCATCCAGTACGGCATGTTGAGCGAGGAGAAATTCTACGACCGCGCGGTCAAGTTTACCCTGCTGAAGGACGTGGACGATACGTACTTCACGCCGGACGAATACCGGAAGCTGATCAAGGACAGCCAGACCGACAGGGACGGCACGACGGTTTACCTGTATACAACCAGCAAAAACGACCAGTACAGCTATATTCAGGTGGCCAGAGATAAAGGATACAGTGTGCTGGTCATGGACGGGCAGCTGGATTCGCACATGATAGGCCAGCTGGAGCAGAAAGAGGAAAAAATACGTTTTGTGAGGGTCGACAGCGACACGATCGACCGGCTGATACAGAAAGCCGACAAACAGACGGTACAGCTGAACGAAGAACAGCAGACGGCCTTGCGGGAAGTCTTCAAGAGCCAGTTTCCGGTCATCGAAAAGACGGAATTTAACGTGACCTTCGAGGCGCTGAGCGAGCAGGTCAATCCGGTCATGCTGACGCAAAGCGAATACATGCGCCGGATGCGCGACATGTCGGCCATGCAGCCGGGCATGTCCTTCTACGGAGATATTCCGGACAGCTACAATCTGGTGCTGAACACCGACCATCCGCTGGTAAAGCAAATTCTGGCAGACGAAGAAAAGGCCTGTGCCGGGCAGTTGCAGCCGATTCTGGCCGACCTGAAAGGCTGGGAGGCGCGTCAGTCCGACCTTCGCGAAGCGCAGAACAAAAAGAAACCGGAGGAAGTCACGGACGCCGAAAAGGAAGACATGACGGCTACAAACAGCAAACTGGACGAACTGCGCGAACAGCAGCGTGCGATTCTGGCGGGATATGCCGCCGGCAATCCCGTGGTCGGGCAGTTGATTGATCTGGCTTTGCTGGGCAACGGTCTTTTGAAAGGCGAACCGCTGAGCCGCTTCATCCGGCGAAGCGTCGAGCTGATTCAATAATTGAACGCTGAAAGTTGAAAGTTGGGAGAACTCCACAGAGATTTTCTCAATTTTCAACTTTCATTCTAATAGAAAAGCAGGTCTACCAGCAGATAGGTTCCTGCGGCGAGGAGGGCGCTTACGGGGATGGTCAATACCCAGGCCCAAAGCAGATGGATGGTCACGCCCCAGCGGACGGCAGACAGACGCTTGACGGCGCCGACGCCCATGATACTTCCGGTGATTACGTGCGTCGTACTCACCGGCACTTTCAATATTTCCGTGACAAACAGCGTCAGTGCACCCGATGCCTGTGCACAGAAACCCTCCACGGCCGTCAGTTTGGTGATTTTGTTGCCCATCGTTTTCATGATTTTCCATCCGCCGGACATCGTCCCCAGCGCAATGGCCGTGAAGCAGGCCAGCGGAACCCAGTCGTGAATGTCGTGCATGCTGTTCAGTTGCAGCCAGTGCGGCAGGGTGGCCGGGTCGACCGTCGAGTTGAAGGCGATGAGCGTCACGCCGATGATGCCCATCACTTTCTGCGAATCGTTCAGTCCGTGGCCGACGCTCAGCAGCGCCGACGAAACAAGCTGAAACCGTTTGAACCACCGTTCCGCGTTGCGCGGTTTGGTTTTCCGGGCGGCGTGCAGGGTCAGAATCGTAATGAGCGCGCCGCCAATCATCCCCAGCAGGGGCGCGGCAATGATAAATGCGGCAATCAGCCCGATTACCCCCCTGTCAATCGAAAGGAAACCGCCATAAGCAATCGCCGCGCCGGAGAAACCGCCAATCAGCGTGTGCGACGACGAGGACGGGATGCCGAACCACCACGTGATGAGGTTCCAGATGATGGCCGCCACCAGACCGGACAGGATGACCGGCAGCGTGATGAAGTCGGCCATCACCGTTTTGGACACCGTGTTGGCGATGCCGAAATCGCCGATGATGTATTTGGCGATGAAAAAGGCGACAAAATTGAATGCCGCCGCCCAGATGACCGCCTGCAGGGGCGTAAGCACCTTGGTCGAGACGACCGTCGCAATGGAGTTGGCCGCATCGTGAAAGCCGTTGATAAAATCGAACAGGATGGCAAGGATAAGGATGATAACAAGCAGTGTCATGGTAATACTTTTGCGTTAGGCATATTTGACGACGATTGTTTTCAGTGTTTTACCCACATTGTTGATGCGGTTGACGGATTTTTCCAGTTCCTGAATGATTTCCTTCAGCTTAATCAGTTCCGTCGGGTTGGTTTCTTCCTTGAACAGCCGGGAAATGCCTTCTTCGTAAATCACGTCGGCCTTTTCCTCCAGACGCTTAATCTCTTTCGTATGCGCACGCACATGCATGTGATATTTCTTGAAGTTGGACAGTTTGTCCACAGCTTCCAGCACCTCGGTCGTCCCCAGCTTGATGACTTCGGCCAGCAGCACGGTCGCTTCGGGCATCGCCTCCGGCGAGTAGAGCAGCACTTTCTGGGCGGAGCGGTTGATGGCGTCGATGACGTCGTCCATTTCGTCGGCCAGTGCGCTGATGTCTTCGCGGTCGAAGGGGGTAATGAACGTATTGTTCAGCTCTTTGAATATATGTCCCGTAGACTTGTCCCCCTTCACTTCCTCGGCCTTGATGTCCACGCACAGCCCCTTCCACAGGGATTTGTCCGCAGACGAAAACAGTTTCTGCAGAAGCGTTGCCGCCCGGTCCAGGATAACGGCCGTATCGTTCAGCAGGGGAAAAAAACGCGGTTCCTTCGGTGCGAAAACATGAAGTATCGTATTCAGTTTCATGATGATTTCCTTGAATCTTTGAATTATTGAATAATTGAATTTTTGAATGATTAAATTCACTTGCAGCTTGCTTTCAGTCCCCGGATAACGGCAGAGGTAAATCCGGCCCGTTCCATTTCGTTCAGTCCCCTGATGGTGATGCCGCCCGGCGTGGAGACCCTGTCGATTTCCGCTTCCGGATGGGCGCCGTCGGCCTGCAGCAGGGCTACCGCTCCTTTCAGGGTTTGCAGAACAATGTCCCTGGCCTGTTCCGGATAAAACCCGAGTTCCACGCCGCCTTCCATCGCCGCCCGGATATACCGGAAGGCGTAGGCAATGCCGCACGACGCCAGCGCCGTACCTGCCGCCATCAGCCGCTCCTCGACAAGCATGGTTGCGCCCAGTTCGTCGAAGATTGACGTCACGGCGTCAGTCTGTTCCTGCGAAGCTCCCTGAGCCGAAATAAAAGTCATGCTGTTTTGCACGCTGACGGCCGTGTTCGGAATCAGCCGGAACAGCGCCGGCGGTTCTTCCTGTCCTTTATCGAGGAAACGGGTCAATTCTTCGAAGGTAATGCCCGCCACAATCGAAACAACGATTTGGCGGCGATAATCCAGTTCGGACTTGATTTCGTACAGCACGTCTCCCGTCAGCCACGGTTTTACGGCAATCACAACCATATCCGCCTGCTGGACGGCCTCCCTGTTATTCGAAACCGTGCGGATTGCCGGATGCTTCCCGCTCACTTTCTCCAGCGCCGCCCTGGAGCGGTCGGAGCAGGTTATGTCGCAGGCGTTCACCCGGGTGCCGTTAGCCAGTCCGCACGCAATGGCGCCACCCATGTTTCCGGCGCCGATAATCGTTATTTTCATATATCCCAATTTGTTTTGAAAAATGATGGATTCTGTTTGAGTATCCAGTTATTTCATTCAGACGAAACAAAAGTACGGAAAAAATCGGAGGTATGGAAAAAACAGTGTACATTTGCTCTAAAAAAAATAGTATGAAGAAAGGATTTATCATTAGTCTGCTGTGCCTGTTTGCCTCCGTAACAACGGTCCGGGCGCAGGAAGAATACGAGTTCACAACCGTAAAGGAACTGAAAATTACGCCGGTGAAAAATCAAAGCCGTTCGGGAACGTGCTGGTCATTTTCGTGCGTGGGGTTGATGGAAGCCGAATTGCTGCGCACCGGAAAGGGTGAATACGATTTGTCGGAAATGTTTGTGGTGAACCATTCCTACAGAGACAAGGCGGACAAGTATGTCCGGCTGCACGGTTACCTGAATTTTTCACAGGGAGGTTCGTTTGCCGACGTGCTGTATGTGTTCAAGCATTACGGAGCAGTCCCGCGCGCCGCATACGGCGGACTGGAATACGGCGAGGAGATTCACGTGCACGGCGAGATGGAACAGGCGGCGCTGGGCAACCTGAAAGCGCTGGTCGCGAATCCGAACGGGAAACTGTCGCCGGTGTGGCGCAGGGCGTTCCGGGGGATTATCGACAGCTACCTGGGTGAAATCCCGGAGACCTTTACCTTCAATGGAAAATCATATACGCCGAAGAGTTTCGGAGAGTCGCTGGGATTGAATATCGACGATTATGTTTCACTGACCTCCTTTACCCACGAGCCGTTTTATACGGCGTTTGCCCTGGAAATTCCGGACAACTGGCGCTGGGCGTTAAGCTATAACGTGCCGCTGGAGGAGCTGATGGAAACGGTTGACCGTGCGATACAAACCGGTTATACCGTTGCGTGGGCGACCGACGTGAGCGAACCGGGTTTCACCCGCGACGGACTGGCGGCGGCGCCGGACATCCGGGCGCTGGAAACGTCCGGTTCGGATCAGGAACGCTGGGTCGGGCTGAGCCGGAAGGAAAAGGATGAAGAAATCAGGAAGCTGGCTACGAAACCGTGCAAGGAAGTGGAGGTCACGCAGGCTTTGCGTCAGGAGGAGTATGACAATTACCGGACAACGGACGATCACGGGATGTTGATTTACGGCACGGCCAAAGACCGGACCGGCAAGAAATTCTATATGGTGAAAAATTCGTGGGGCACGGAAAACAGGTACAGGGGAACGTGGTATGCATCGGAAACGTTCGTCGCTTACAAAACAATCAGTATCGTCGTGCACAGGGATGCCCTGCCGAAAGCGCTCCGGTCGAAACTGGGTATTTTATAGTTTAATCAATTCAACCGGGAATACATTTCCCGAAAACTTTATTCACAATGAATGCGACAAGAGAAATCCTGACAGTTCCCGATATTCACGGCCGGAGCTTCTGGGAACCGGCGCTGGACTACGGAGGTACCATTGTTTTTTTAGGCGACTACACCGATCCGTATCCCTCCGAGGGCACGCAGGAAGATTCCTTCCGGATCATGAGCCGGTTAGTGGAACTGAAAAAGCAGAATCCCGAACGGATTACCCTGCTCATCGGAAATCATGAATGTCATTATTATGACTCCAAATACAAGTGCGGACGTTTTTCACGGGAAATGTACGAACGTTACCATCAACTCCTTACGGGAGAAGACACAGCCGGTTGTTTTCAAATGTGCAGGCAGATAGACCGTTATTTGTTCATCCATGCCGGCATCACCAAATACTGGTACGACCGCTACAGGGAGATGATGGAATCTATGGGCAGTACGCTCGAAGAACGGATAAACCGTCTGTTTCAGGAAGCGCCGTACGCATTTTATGAAGCGTCGTTCCATCGCGGCGGCATAGACGATTTCGGAAGTCCCCTGTGGGCAGACGTGAGCGAATACGGAGAAGAACCCGAACCTTTTGAC
>JAISEZ010000297.1 GCA_031263835.1 Tannerella sp. | reverse complement strand
GTCAGGTGTTACCCTCACGGAGCATTCCGGCAGGCGGGTAACTCCTCCGGAGTTAAGAGAAGAAGATGCGTTTTTCCGTCCACCGGGATAAATCCGGGGGTTATTCACAGGTTACGCCTGTCGGCGTGATGCGACATTTTGAAATTCACCCCTTCTACTCAAACCATTTCCTGTGCCCGAAATAATATGTATATTTGCCCCGTAAATAATGAAAAGCAAATATTTATTTGAAACAATGGATACAAGACGTGATTTTTTGAAGAAAGGCGCTTTGGCGGGAATGGGCATGATGACGCTTCCGGGACTGGCCAAGGCTGTAGTAAACGGGCAGAACGGCGCGAACGCTCCGAAAATCGGCCTGAAGAACGAAAGCGTGATTCTTTTTCAGGGCGATTCCATTACGGATTGCGGACGGAACCGGGAAAACAACGTGTGCAATACGTTCGAACAGCTGGGCAGCGGCTATGCGCTGTTCACGGCTACGCAGCTGCTGAAAACTCATGCGGACAAGCGGTTGAAGATTTACAACCGCGGCATCAGCGGCAACAAAGTCTTTCAGTTGCGCGACCGCTGGGAAATGGACGCACTGGCGTTTATGCCGGATGTGCTGAGCATCCTGATTGGGGTAAACGACTTCTGGCACTCGCTGACCGGCGGGTATAAGGGAACGGTGGAGGTCTATGAAAATGATTTGCGAACGTTGCTGGCGTACACAAAAGACAAGTTGCCGAACGTACAGCTGGTTTTGTGCGAGCCGTTTGCCTTGCGGGGCGGGTCGGCCATCGACGAGCCGAGGTGGTTTCCGGCATTCGACGGCTTTCGCGAGTCGCTCGGGAAACTGGCCGGCGAGTTCAAAGCCGTATTTGTGCCGTTCCAGTCGGGGTTTGATGCGGCCATGAAGCTGGCGCCGGCGCGTTACTGGTCGACCGACGGCGTTCATCCCGACCTGCCCGGACGGCAATGGATGGCCGACATGTGGCTGGAAGCAACAGGACTGAAATGAAGAGGATACCCCGTCTGCTGAAAACCTGTGGCCTGACGTGTCTGTTCCTCCGGCTGTGCATGCCGCTGCCGGCCGCACAGCCCTTTTTGGGCGAACAGGCGCAAATCAGTCTGCTGACCTGTTCGCCCGACGACAAGGCCGCTTATACCCTGTACGGACATACCGCCGTGCGGGTGCGCGGACAAATCAGCGTGGATTCCGTCCGCTGGAGCAATATCGACACGGTCTTCAATTACGGCATCTTCGACTTCTCCAAACCGAACTTTATCTATCGCTTTGCCCGGGGTGAAACGGATTACATGCTGGCGCTTTGCAGGTTCGACGATTTCCTGACGGACTACGTCATGCGCGGGAGCGAAATCTACGAACAGACGCTGAACCTGACGCCGCACGAGAAGGAGGCCTTCTGGCAGGCGCTGCTCCTCAATGCCGAAATACAGAACCGGGTTTACCGCTACAACTTCTTTTACGACAACTGTTCGACCCGTCCCGTTGCGGTGCTCGAACGCTGTCTGGACGGCGAGATAGCGTTTCGGGAAACGCCTTCCGGTTCTTTCCGGGAGATGATTAACCGCTGCACGCGCGACCATCCGTGGCAGACGTTCGGCTGCGATTTGGTGCTGGGACTCCCGACCGACCGGACGGCGACGTTTCGCGAATCCTTTTTCCTGCCCGAAAACGTAAAGAAGGCGTTTGCCGGCGCCGAGGTGGTGCGACCGGATGGCAGGCGCCGTCCGCTGGTATCGGCGGAGCAAGTCCTTGTCGAGGAAATCCCGGACGACGAAACGGAAAAGACGTTTTTCACTCCGCTGGCGTGCAGTCTGCTGATTTTCGTCCTTACGCTGTCCGTCACACTCTACGGATGGCGGAACAGACGCCGCTGCAGGGCGCTGGACTGCCTGCTCTTTTTCGGTGCGGGCATGGCGGGCTGCGTCCTCTTTTTTCTCTGCTTCGCGTCGGAACATCCGGCCATCTGGCCCAACCTTTCCGTCGGCTGGCTGCACCCGTTTCATCTGGCGGGCGTCGTCCTGTTTGCCGTAAAAAAACTTAAGAAAGCCGCCTTTTGTTACCATTGTATTAACTTTGCGGCGCTTTTGTCAACGTGCTGCGCGTGGATTTTTCTTCCGCAGCATCTGAACATGGCCTTTATCCCGCTGATGGCAAGTTTGCTGATTCGTTCGGGATACGGTATTGTCGGAAAACTAAGAAACATCGGATGAAAAAATGGATATTTCCCCTTGTTGTTGTGCTGGCGGCCGGCCGGCTACAGGCACAGCAGAACACGCCCAAACTGATAGTTTACATCACCGTAGACCAGCTGCGCGGCGATTATGTCGAATATTTTTCCCCCACCTTCGGCGAACGCGGCTTTAAACGCCTGCTGAACGAGGGCGCGGTCTATCACAACCTGCAATTCGAATTTCCCGGCGTGGATCAGGCCAGTGCATTTGCCACGCTGTTCACCGGCACCAATCCCTGCAATCACGGGATTACGGGCAATATGTACTATGATTTCGATCGCCAGAAGGAAGTCCCGTCGCTTTTCGACGCCGACTATCTGGGCAACTTCACGCAGGACCATTATTCGCCCCGGAACCTGCTGGCCGCCACCGTCGCCGACGAACTGAAAATCGCTTCCCGGGGACGGAGTGAAATCTATGCCATCGCGCCCGATGCGGAAAGCGCCATCCTTTCGTCCGGCCACGCGGCCAACGGCGTCTTCTGGATTGACAACCTGAACGGCAAATGGGCGACGACCACGTATTACAAAAACGTGCCCTGGTATGTGGAGCGCTACAACAACAGCCCCGAATCGCTGCCGGCGCAGACGGACGCCATGACGTGGCGCCCCTCCCTCCCGCCGGATCATTACAAGGCATTGCCCTACGTACAGGAAAGCGTGGCGTTCAATCATACCTTCAAGTCGAAAACGGTTGACTGTTATCCCAAGGTCAAGACCTCTCCCTTCGGAAACAGGGAGGTCAACCGTCTGGCCGCCCGGTTCTTCGAATACGCCGGTTTCGGGATGCGCCCCGACCCGGACTACCTGGCCATCACCTTTTATGCCGGGAATTACTTCGGAAACAGGGCGAACGAATATACGAACGAAATTCAGGACACATATTATCAGCTGGACAAAGATATTGAAGAACTGCTGAACCTGATTGACAAAAAGGTAGGGCTGAAGCATACGCTGATCGTGTTCACCGGCGCCGGTTATTTCAAGAGCGAAGAGGAGCCTGTCGAGGGAATGCCCGGCGGGGAATTTCATCCCAAACGCTGCACCGCGCTGCTGAATATGTACCTGATGGCGATTTACGGACAGAAAACATGGGTAAGCGGATTTCACAACAACCAGATATACCTTAATCACAAGGAGATTGAAGAGGCCGGGCTGGATCTGGTCGAGTTTCAGAACAGGGCGGCCGATTTCGTGTCCGAGTTCAGCGGCGTGGCGCGCGTGACAACGGACATGGCGCTGCGCACGGGCATCTGGAACGAAGCCATGTCCGGGTTCCATTACGGGACATACCACACAAGGCGCGGCGACCTGATCCTCAGTCTGAAGCCGGGATGGGCCGTCAATAACGAACTGCCCGGCGAAAAAGTCCGGCTCACGCGAAACAACGCCGTGCAAACGCCCCTTATTTTTATGGGCTACGGCATCAAACCGCAACATATTTACCGCGAAATCAGGGCCACGGAAGTAGCGCCTACGGTCACGCATCTCCTGCGCGTCCGTCCGCCCAACGCCTGCGACCGCCTGCCGCTGTACGAAATCAACGTCCCGAAATAACAAAACCCGATTCGTGAAAATCAATTACGGAGGGAAAGATTCAAAGATTCAATCATTCAAAGATTCAAGGGCGAACGGCGGAGAGAATCATTAACTCATGTTACGCAAATATTGCGGCATACCGACACACATGCGGAAAGCCTTCTGTTTGCGCCGGGCGTGTACTTGCCGGCAAGTACAGTGTGTACAAATCTATGTGATTACGTAACATGAGTCATTCATGTATGACGTCCCATAAAACCATCCCGCACGCATTAAATATCTCCTGCACGGAAAAACGACAGCGGATGTGCCCGCAGGTACCCCCTTTTCCACATTCAATGATTCGGGGAAAACAGCAAACGGCATGTTGCCGTACACACACTAATCCGTATAAAAAACTATTACTACATTTGTAGCCATAAATGAAAATCAATCGTGAGAAAAAATCAGCATGAAAGGTAAATATAGAATCATTATGACAGGAAAAATTTTATTGTCGGTTATATTCCTGACGTTTTTACAGATGAAAATATCCGGTCAGGAAGCAGGTGCGAATGTTGCCCCCCTGTTCAAAGACGGTCAGTGGAGCGTCGAAAAGGCAACGGAATGGTATGCTAAGCAGCCGTGGATGGTCGGATGCAACTTTTTGCCGTCAACCGCGGTCAACAGCATTGAAATGTGGCAGGATGAAACATTCGATTTGAAAACAATTGACAGGGAACTCGGATGGGCGGCAGACTGGGGCATGAACTCCGTCCGCGTGTTTTTGAATTATGTCGTCTGGGAAGCCGAACCGGAAAAACTCAAGTCGAACTTCAAAAGATTTCTTGATGTGGCGGAAAAACATGGAATCAGTGTGATGCCGATTTTCTTTGACGAATGTAACTGGTCGGGCGGCATTGCCCGCGCAGGGAAGCAGGCCGAACCTGTTCCCGGCGTCCACAACAGCGGCTGGGTGCCAAGTCCCTCGCTTGCCATGCTGCGAAATCCGGCGGAATGGCCAAAACTGAAAAATTATATGCAGGACATCATCGCTTCCTTTGCCTCCGACAGGCGAATTATTATCTGGGACATTTTTAACGAACCCGAATGGCGCGGCGCAAACGAACGCGTCGATATACCGCAAACAGCCTTACTGATTCGCAACATGTTCGCATGGGCAAGAGAAATGAAACCGGCTCAGCCACTGACCATCGGCGCTCACGACCGTTTCGACGGAGAGTTAAGCAAGCTGATGCGCGACGGTTCCGATATTGTTTCATTTCACTCCTACGGCGACAAAGCCGACGCGGAACGTAAAATCAAATGGAGTCACGAAAGCGGAAGACCCGCCATTTGCACCGAATGGTTACTCCGCTCGCGGGGAAATACGCCGGAAGTGTTCCTGCCCCTGTTCAGGGAAAACAGGGTTGGAGCCTACAACTGGGGACTTGTTGAAGGCCGGACGCAGACCTATATTCCGTGGGGTTCGCCCGAAGGTTCGCCCGAACCGAAAATCTGGCAGCACGATTTGATTC
>JAISEZ010000246.1 GCA_031263835.1 Tannerella sp. | reverse complement strand
CGGGCTGATTCCGCCGGACGGTACCGCTGCTTGCACACGACACATCGTACTTTGCCGATTCCGCCAGCACCTTGAGTTTGTCCAGTATCGCTTCATTAATCATGTGAATCGGCAGTTAGTAGTTAGTAGATAGTAGTTAGTAGGGGGTAGCCGGCGGGAAAGTCGCATATTTCCATACAGGGGGATACAGGCACTGTATCTGCCGGAGCCATTTGATTTTGCATATAAACTAATGTATCCATTCTATATATCTACTGATTTGATTGCAAAGGAACAGTTTTTTCCCGAAACGGCGAAACGAAAGATGAAGGAAAATTCAACGGCCTTCGACAGGAGCGGCTCCCCCTTTCCGTCGGAAGCCGATTTGCCCACTAACCATTAACCATTAACCACTAACCACTAATTCGACGCTTTTTGAGGATTAATATTCGGGAATCAGTGATTTTGGTCTCGGGAGATTGCTTTTCTTTGCTGTCGATAACAATTAGCGCGAGGTTATTTTACCCCGCAGGAATGAAAACAGAATGAAGAAGACAAACCTATCCATGCCGGTCGGCGTTGCCGTAGCGGGCATTCTGACAGTCGCAGCGGGCTGCACGCGGCCGGTTACGCAGGGCGGTGCGCCGGACGCGGCACAGCCCCTGACGGCCAGGCACTACTATTCCGGCTTTGCCGACGCCCACGACACCTACAACGCCATCTCGTCGGCCAGTGACGGGAAGATATATTACGTACTCTCGTCGGCGAGGCACGACAGGGGCGGACAGTTCTACGTCTATGACCCGGAGACCGACCAAACGCGCTTCATTGCCGACCTCTCGGAAGCCGTGGGCGAGAAAAACGCCATCGCACAGGGCAAGAGCCATGTCGAGTTCTGCGAGCACGGCGGGAAACTGTATTTCGCCACCCACGTCGGATACTACGAAATGATTGAAGGCGCGGAATCCCTGCCGCAACACGCCCCCGAAGGCTATGCCCTCTACCCCGGCGGACACTTCGTCGCCTACGACATGCAGAGCGGACGGATGGAAGACCTCGCCCTGGCGCCCCACGGCGAAGGCATCATCACGATGGCGATGGACCGGGTGCATGGACACCTCTTCGGCATCACCTGGCCGCGGGGATACTTCCTGGACTACGACCTGAACAGCGGCCAGCTCAGGGAACTCGGCCCCGTCAGCCTCCGGGGCGAAGCCGGCGTCATCGGAGAGGATTACCGCGTGATATGCCGCTCGATGTTCGTGGACCCGCGCGACGGGACGGTGTACTATTCCGTGGCCGAGGGCGACATTTTCCATTACCGTCCGGGGATGGACGCGCCCCGGAAGCTGGACGGCGCAGACCTGCGGCTCGACTACTTCGGAACCTACGACTTCACCGGCGCCGGAAGCATGTCCTACAACTGGCGGAAAATCTTCTGGTACGAACCGGAAAACGTCGCCTACGGCGTGCACGGCAATTCGGGATACCTCTTCCGCTTCGACCCGAAGGCCGGAACCGTCGAAATCGTGGAGCGCATCGTCTCCGAACCCTCCCGCAGAAGCGGCATGTACGACCAGTTCAGCTACGGCTACCTGGGATTCATGCTTGGCAAAGACCAAACCGTCTGCTACCTCACCGGCGGCCCCGTGTACAGGGACGGACAGCGCGTGAAAGGCGTCGACCGGATTGCGATGGGGGCGGCCCGGGGACTGGAAAACCTGCACCTGGTCACCTACAGCATCCCGAAACGCGAATACCGCGACCACGGCGCCATCTTCTACGGGGACGGCGAACGCCCGACGTATGTCAACTCCATCGCGCAGGACAGGGAGGGGAACATCTACACCCTGGCGCGCTTCATGCACGAAGGCCGGGAGATTGAAGACCTGGTGAAAATCACGTTTCCCCCGGCGGTGAAATGAATCGAAATCATCCAAATCAGACAGACAGATGAACAGCCAATGGGTAATGATTAACGGTTAACGGTTAATGGTTAATGGTTACGGTTCGCCGGATGGCTTTGTTCCACAGTGACGCTCTACTAACTACTATCTACTAACTACTAACTACTCTAAAATAAATGACATCCTTATGACCAGTCGTCGAACATTTATCAGGACCGGCCTGCTGGCCGGAGCCGGTTTGCTGACCCCGAAGGTATTTCGGGGTGCGTCGCCGGCAGCGCCCGTAAACAAAGGGTTACGGGTGGGGATTATCGGACTGGATACATCCCACAGTATCGCATTTGCCAAGTCGCTCAACGGCGACGGCGCATCCGAATACGGCGGCTACCGCGTGACGGCAGCCTATCCCCACGGCAGCCGTGACATCGAATCCAGCGTGAAGCGTATTCCGGAATATACGAAGGAAATCGCCGGACTGGGTGTGAAAATCACCTCCTCCATCGGTGAACTGCTGAAGGAAACCGACGTCATCCTGCTGGAGACCAACGACGGACGGCTGCACCTGGAGCAGGCGCTGGAAGTGTTCAGGGCGGGGAAGACGGTATTCATCGACAAGCCGGTGGCCGCCTCGCTGTCCGACGCCATGGCCGTTTACCGGGCGGCGGAAGATTTCAGCGTCCCCGTCTTTTCGGCCTCTTCGCTCCGGTACATGTCCGGCATGGACCATCTCCTGAAGGAAAACGCCATCGGCCGTATCCTGGGCGCCGACACGTTCAGCCCCTGCGCGCTGGAGCCGACGCATCCCGACTTCTTCTGGTACGGCATTCACGGCGTCGAAGCGCTGTACACGGTGATGGGCGTCGGGTGCCGGAGCGTGTCGCGCGTACACACGGCCGATACCGACGTCGTCACCGGCGTATGGGAGGACGCGCGCATCGGCACCTTCAGGGGCATCCGCGGGGGTGCGGGAGGATATGGAGGATATGCCTTCGGCGAAAAGGGCATCGAACAGCTGGGCACATACAGCGGATATGACCCGCTGCTCCGGGAGATTGTCCGGTTTTTCCGTACCGGCCGGCCTCCGGTGCCCTCGCAGGAAACCCTTGAGATATTCACGTTCATGGAGGCCGCTCACGAAAGCGGGCGGCGAAACGGCGCGGCCGTCGAGCTGAGCGAAGTCCGGGACAGGGCGTTGAACGAAGTAAGGAAAACCTGGTGACCGGCCTCCGCCGCACCAGTCAGTAACCAGCCATCCGTCATCCATGTCAGTCAAGCGGAACTCCATCCTGTCCATTGCCATTCTGGCATTCATGTTCTTCATCTTCGGCTTTGTGTCGTGGGTCAATTCGATACTGATACCCTACTTTAAAATCGCGTTCGAGCTGTCCCACACACAGGCCTACCTGGTGGCCTTTGCCTTCTACATCGCCTATTTCGTGATGTCCGTACCGGGGGGACTGCTGCTCAGGCGGGTCGGATTCAAGCGCGGCATCATGTTCGGCTTTTTCGCCCTGTCGCTGGGGGCGCTGCTGTTTGTTCCCGCCGCCTTCACCCGCACCTACGGCATTTTCCTCCTCGGACTGTTCACCATGGGGACGGGGCTGGCGGTGCTGCAAACCGCCGCCAACCCGTATGTCACCATCATCGGGCCGATGGAGCGGGCGGCGCAGCGGATGAGTATCATGGGCGTGTGCAACAAGTTTGCGGGGATTGTGTCGCCGCTCATCTTCGCCGCCTTCACCCTGAAAGTGACCGACAGCGAGCTGTTTGCCGCGCTGCCCGCGATGGACGAAGCCGCAAGGAACGCGGCGCTGGACGGACTGATTCGCCGGGTAGCCCTGCCCTACGCCTGCCTCGGCGCGTTGCTGCTGGGCGCGGGGCTGTTTATCCGCTATTCCGTGCTGCCCGAAATAAATACCGAAGAAGAAAGCGGGGAAGTGGCGTCGGCCAATGCCGGCAAAAGCAGCATACTCGACTTCCCCTATCTGATTCTGGGCGCCGTCGCGCTCTTTCTGCACGTGGGAACGCAGGTCATCGCCATCGACACCATCATCGGTTATGCCGGCTCCATGGGATTTGACCTTATCAGCGCCAAATCCCTGCCCTCCTACACCCTGACGGCCACCATTACGGGATACGCCTGCGGCATCGTCTGCATCCCGAAACTGATTAGCCAGACCAGGGCCTTGCAGCTGTGTACCGTCACGGGACTGGTCTTTTCGCTCTGCGTACTGTTCATGCCGGGCGAAGTCATGTTCAAGGGTCAGACCATCAGCCTGTCCATCTGGTTTCTGGCGCTGCTGGGCCTGCCCAATTCCCTGATATATGCCGGGATATGGCCGCTGGCTATCCGGAAGCTGGGGCGTTTCACCAAAGTCGGTTCTTCCCTGCTGATTATGGGGCTGGTCGGCAACGCCATACTCCCGATGATTTACGGACGGATAGCGGACACCTCCGGCGTGCGGCAGGCATACTGGGTACTGATTCCCTGTTTCCTCTACCTCATTTTCTACGCCATGTACGGGTATAAAATCACGTCGTGGAAACGGAACAGATTATCCCGACATGAATTATAAATTATGAATTATGAATTATGAGCATGTGATTCTACGGAAGCCGGTACCCAACGGGTATTTATCTCCTGCACGCTGCGAGAAGCAAATACCCAACGGGTATTTATCTCCTGCACGCTGCGAGAAGCAAATACCCAACGGGTATTTATCTCCTGCACGCTGCGGGAAGCAAATACCCAATGGGTATTTATCTCCTGCACGCTGCGGGAAGCAAATACCCAATGGGTATTTATCTCCTGCACGCTGCGAGAAGCAAATACCCAA
>JAISEZ010000225.1 GCA_031263835.1 Tannerella sp. | reverse complement strand
CAAAAATGTCCCGTCCCGGGTAAATTCATAATAATCCAGCATCATGGCGACCAGTTCAATACCGCTTTGCCAGTAGTAGCGGATATAGCGATTATCCGTCAGCCCGTCGGGTTTGCCTTCGCGGTTCCAGCCGTAATTGTCATTGTTGTACGTCCCCCAGAAATACATTGTTTCAGGGAAGAAGCATCCCGCATGGCCGTAATATTTTACTGTGCGGTAACGCGCCAGCGGCAGCGCATCCATGTACATTCTGAACAGCGGCTTCATCAGGTCGAAATCTCCCGAATGGAGCATTGTCCAGTATGGCAGGCGGGTGTTCTGAAACCAGTAGCATCCGCCCCAGTTGCGGTAATCGGGGTTGAACGGATGCGCTTCATCCGTCGAGTCCACCGTGAAAATGGATCCGTTGAACTTGATTGGCATATTCCCGCGCCCGGCGCATATATTCATATATCTTTGAAGCTGATACCCTTCCGATATGCCGGCCACTGCCAGACTGTCGTCCGGCGAATCGACCACAATATAGTTTTTCAGCCAGACGTCTTTCCAGTAGCGTTCATGCGCAGCTCTCCGATCGTCAAACGGGACGGCTGCCACCCGTTCCGCCGTTTGGCGCAGGGACGTTTCCCAGTCGGCGACCGTATTCGACAGCAGGGCGGAAACGGCGATGCTTACCCGGAAGCGTTTGTCCGGTTTGTCCATGGTCAGCGCCTCCGGTGAAGAGTTGACAAAACCGTCGCCGTAAACCAGCGCTCCGAATGTACGGTGGAGCAGGGGATCTCTGTCCGCATCGGGATAATCCTGCAAAGCCTGTACTTCCAGTGTTTCCCGCCAAATGGAACGTGTATTGTGATGACACCACAGCAACCCGTTTTCACGTGTAAAAAGCGTATCCGCATCCGTCACAACCGGAGAAGAACCGCCCGTCACGCCATAGGCCGCCGAGGTTTCGCCGCCTTTCAGCACATGCGGGGATGATCGCCATCCGTCGTAAAGGACGCCGGCCTGTACCGGTTCGGAACTTTCTCCTTCCACATGGATAACCGGATGATTGGCGTCTATCCACACGGACAGGGAAAGCGTACGCCCGTCGTCCTGTTTGCCCGTAATGCGGACGGTTCCCGTTTCCAAATCCAGTTCCTGACGGAAATGGCCGACCGGCAGGGCAGGCCGGCAGTTCAGTTTAATTCGCCCGATTTTCAGCAGCTGACCGTTTTCGTTCCATGCGTCGGTTTTACTGATAAGAAGGTACAGTTCGCCCGCCGGATTGACCCACACATTGGCGCCGATGTCGCCGTTGCCAACGGGCATTGAACCGCGGGAATTGACGCCCGGCGAATCCCAGATTACATTGTGTTTCGCTACCGGAAACGTTTCCTGCTGCGTGCCACAGGAAACACAAAGGGCAAGTACGATGGCAAAAAGTGCCGAATTGTAAATTTTCATATTCTTACTGTTGTATTATTTCATTCTGCAAAGGTCGCACTCCGGCGCGTATTATGCAAATCTAACTTCAATTCTCCATAGCGTCCATCCTGCACCCATTCATCACTAATCACTAACCACTAATCACTATTTTTCCTATCTTTGTCCGGAAAAAGTCGCAGAATAAACGGATGATTGAATCAATAAATAAATAAACTATGATGGGGAAAAGGGTCAACTTTATACTGTCGCTACTGATTGCCGGCGGCGTTCACGCACAGCAGGGCAGCAGGCGGGTAGATTTGAAAGACGTCGTAGACGGCACGTTCCGTCAGGAGACGGCCACCGGCGAAATACGTTCGATGCCGGACGGCGAACATTACACGGCGATGAACGGCGAACACAGCATGATTGTCAAATACGCCTACCGTACCGGAGCGCCGGTGGATACGCTGTTTGACGCCCGCAGGGCGCGCGAGTGTACGTTCGAGGATTTTGAAGATTACGAAATCAGTTCGACCGGTCACCGGATATTAATCCGGCGCGCGAAGGAAGCGATATACCGCCGTTCGTACAGGGCGGATACGTATGTGTACGACGTTCGGCGGAACATGGTGCAGCCGCTGCACGAAGGCGGCGGGAAAGTGATGATTCCGACCTTCTCGCCGGACGGACGGATGTGCGCCTTTGTCGTGGACAACAATATCCGGCTGAAAAAATTCGACTTCGACACGGAAATCCCGGTAACGAAAGACGGCGCCTTCAACCGCGTCATCAACGGCGCAACCGACTGGGTGTATGAGGAGGAGTTTTCGGTGACGAACCTGATGGCATGGTCGTCCGACAGCGAATACCTGGCCTTTGTCCGGTTCGACGAGTCGGAAGTGCCCGAATATTCGATGCAGACGTACGGCGACGGGGTTTATCCCGGCGAATATACCTATAAGTATCCGAAGGCCGGTGAAAAAAATGCGGCGGTTACGCTTCACTCCTACAGCGTAGAGACGAAGGATACCAAAACGCTGGCGGTGCCCGTGGATGCGGAGAGCTACATTCCCCGCATCGCGTTTGCCTCGCAGCCCGACCAGCTGGCGGTGATGACGCTGAACCGTCACCAGAACGTCTTCAACCTGTATCATGCGAATCCCAAAAGCGGCGTTTTCCGTTTGATTCTGAAGGAAGAAAACAAATGCTACATTGACCCCGACTGGCTGAACGGCCTCCTGTTTACGAAAGACGGATTTCTGTATGTGAGCGAAAAAGACGGGTATGCGCATATCTATCAGTATTCCGCGACGGGCGTGGAACAGCGTCAGGTGACGCGGGGAAACTGGGATGTAACCGCCCTGCTGGGAATCGACGAAACCTCGAACACGGTATATTATGAATCGGCGGAGGAAAGTCCGCTGCGCCGTTCGGTGTACAAAGTGGATGCCAAAGGCGTGAAAACGCGCCTCTCGACGCGGGAGGGAACCAGTCACGCCGCGTTCAGCAGGAATTTCGCCTATTACGTAAATCATCATTCCGGCGCCGACACGCCTGCGACCGTCACCCTGAACGAGACGAAGACGGGAAAGACCCTGCGCGTGTTGCAGGACAATGCCGCCCTGCGGGAGACGCTGGGCAGGTATGCGTATGCGCCGAAGGAATTTCTCCGGATTGAGACGGCTTCCGGTGTGGAACTGAACGCCTGGATGGTGAAACCGGCGAACTTCAGCGAGTCGAAGAAATATCCGGTAGTGATGTTCCAGTACGGCGGGCCGAACTCGCAGTCGGCGCTGGACAGGTACGACTTCGGATGGGAACGGTATCTGGCGGCAAACGGCTTCCTGTGCGTATGCGTGGACGGTCGCGGGACGGGCGCCCGGGGCGAGGAGTTTCGCAAATGCACCTACCTGCGGCTGGGCGAGCGGGAATCGCAGGACCAGGCGGACGCCGCCCGTGCGCTGGCGAAACTTCCCTATGTCGACGGTTCGCGGATGGCCATCTGGGGATGGAGTTTCGGCGGCTACAACACGCTGATGGCGCTGAGCACGGGCGGCGGCGTCTTCAAGGCCGGGATTGCCGTGGCGCCGCCTGCGGACTGGCGGTATTACGACACGGTGTACACGGAACGTTTCATGCGCACGCCGAAGGAAAATGCACAGGGCTATGACGCCACTTCGCCCATCCGTCTGGCGGGGCAGTTGCAGGGAAAGCTGCTGCTGATTCACGGGACGGCCGACGACAACGTCCATTTCAAGCAGACGCTCGATTATGCCGAAGCGCTGGTGCAGGCCGGGAAACAGTTTGACATGCAAATCTACCGCGACCGCAATCACAGCATCTCCGGCGGCAACACGCGGATGCACCTGTACACGCGGATGACGGAATTTCTGTTTGAAAACCTTTAGGAGAAGCGATTCATGATGAAGGAACATGTCCGCAAGCCGGACTGGCTGAAAATACGCCTGCGCGGGAATGAACAGTTCCGGCGGACGAAACGCATTGTCGAATCGCACGGCCTGCATACGATATGCACCGGCGGACGGTGTCCGAACCGGGGGGAATGCTGGAGCTGCGGGACGGCCACGTTCCTGATTGGCGGGGAGATATGCACCCGTTCGTGCCGTTTCTGCCATACCCCGACGGGCAGGCCCCGGCCGCCGGAGCCGTCGGAACCGGAGCGTGTGGCGGAAAGTATCCGTCTGATGGGCCTGCGTCATGCCGTCGTCACGTCCGTCGACCGGGACGACCTGCCGGATGCGGGCGCCGGACACTGGGTGCGGACGATTCGCTGCATCCGGACGCTCAATCCGCAGACGACGCTCGAAGTGCTGATTCCCGATTTCCGCGGGCAGATGGAGCAGGTGGACCGAATCATCGAGGCCGCGCCGGAGATTATTTCCCATAACCTGGAAACCGTCCGGCGCCTGACGCCGCAAATCCGGAGCGCGGCCCGCTATGAAACGAGCCTGTCGGTACTGTCGCGCATTGCTTCGCGGGGCGTCTGCGCCAAAACGGGCATCATGGTCGGGCTGGGCGAGCGGCCGGAAGAAGTGGAGACGCTGATGGACGACGCGCTCCGGGCGGGCGTTTCCATCCTCACCGTCGGCCAGTACCTGCAACCTTCGCGCCGGCAAATTCCGGTTGCGGAATACGTCCCGCCGCAGCAGTTTGAAGCCTGGCGCCGGACGGCCCTCGCCAAAGGATTCCGGCAGGTGGAAAGTGCGCCTCTGGTACGCTCGTCTTACCATGCCGAAAAAAACGCAAAACATGTATGAACTTTTCACCCGCCAAATTTGTAATAACTGAAAAGCATGAATTGTTCCAGATGAAAAAAGAGGTAACCCTCAAACATGAATTAAGCAGTCAGGCGACAGGTTTACTGCCGCTATTGCTGCTGATGGCGCTGAGCGCGCTGTACCCGAACCGTATCTCATTCGTTTTCACGGCAGTCATTTGCACAGGAAGCCTTGTCCTTTTCAGCTGCCTGTGGAGGAAGAACATCTTCCTGTTCATGCTCCTGCCCGTAGCGGCCGCACTGGCGCTGTATTCCGTATTCTTTTACTCCGGCCTCGAATCGGCGCTCTACACCTACACCCCCCTGATTACGGAATGGATGCTGGTGGTGACGCTATCCCTGTCGGGCACCTTCCGGCGAACCGTCCTCCGGCGGATACGCAAATCCGGTCATCCGGTCAGGAAGCAGGCGCAGTTCCGGACGGCCGTGGCGGAATATTTCCATGTGGCGCAGATTGTCCAGAACCTCTACACGCTGCATTTTTTCGCACTCCTTTTCTACATCATTCTTTTTGAAAGCCACCGGGTGACAGGGGTGGAACGTTTCCTCTATCACCAGGCCCCGTTCGTAATCGGGCTGCTGGTCATTGTTTACGAGCAGGTGCGCCTGTATCTGGTGCACAGGCGCCTGCAGCAGGAAAAATGGTTGCCGGTGCTGAACGGCAAAGGGAAGGTGATAGGCCGGATTGCCTATTCGGTAAGTATCGGGTCAAGCGCGAAGCACTGTCATCCGGTGGTGCGGGTGGCGGTCGTATGCCGGGGCATGCTCTACCTGACGAAGCTCGCGGCCGATTCGCCCGTGTCGCCGGGTGCGCTGGACTATCCAATCCTGGGTTATGTGCTTTTCAAACGCACGCTGGAACAAACCATCCGGGACCTGGCGGGACGAATCATGCCCAGACGCCTGCTGAACCTGCATTTTCTGGTGCGTTACCTGTTTCAGGACGAGAAAGTGTGCAGTCTGGTATCGCTGTACGCCACCACACTGAAGTCGGAAGACGAATTTGTAAAGTACATCGGGTCGGCAAGCGGGAAACTGTGGACGAGGAAGCAAATCGAAGAAAACCTGGGCAAAGGCGTTTTCAGCAAATACTTCGAGGAGGAATACCCCTACCTCCAAAATACGGTACTGCTGGCGGAAGAATATACCCGGTAAGTGAATGTTTTTCCCTTCCGCCACTTTTCCGATATAACAGTCATTTCATTCTCCCTTCGTCCGTGTGGCAACACTCATGGCAACCATGTGCAAAAGAGCCTTGATACTTTTGTCCGCCCGGCTGGAGACTTTGGAGCGGGAGCGTACCGGCGAGCCGGAATCATGTTTAACGTCAATGAGACCATATGCCAATGAGCCAAGTCATTCTCTCATTGTCTCATTGTCTTTACTCCTCGCTTTCCGAAACCCAAACCCGGACCTGCGCTACGCTCATGGCGGTGAATATCCCGAAGGCGTTTTGGATGGAACTGACCGGATTGGCCAAATCGGATGAACCGACGCGCCCGTACAGTTCGACGTAGTCCTTATCCACGCGGTAAACGTATATCCGGTGAGCGCCTGCCGACCTGAAATCGCGGGCTGTCGCCCGGTGGGTATTTCCGCGGAAGGGCTGCATCATCCGCCTGCCGAATATGCCGAGCGAGGGCATGTCCGTGGTGTTCGGACTTTCGATATACACCTGATAATAGCTGTTGTCCGGGTCGTCCCACGTGACAGTGACTTCGGCCGTGTCCGCAGCATCCCAATAGTAGTAGGACGACGACAGCGTCAGGTATTCAGGCTCGACACGCAGGTTGCGGACGGGCGCGGGTACGGTGGCGGAGGCTTCAATGCTTTTGCCGCTGTGGTCGAACTGCAGGCGGTATTCCCGGCCTTCGCGAAGCGTATCGTTGCCCAGCTCAAGCTGATATACGCCGGACGACGTTTCGGTCAATTCGCTGCCGTTCACGCTGACATTCAATCCTCCGACCGGTTTGGAAAGCACGTATTCGTCATTCCTTGAATAGACTTCCATGCTGTATACCGTTACCGTCAGGCTGTTTGCGCCTTCCTGCAGATAACTTTCCACAACGGGCGTTTCCGTGTTCATGCCGTAGTCCGTCAGCGGTTCGCCGCAGCCGGACAGGACGGTGAACAGCAGGCAGCATACGGGAACCAGTTTATTAGTTTCGTGCATCATTCTGTTTATTATTTCAGTTGAATACTCAGTGTAACGTTGGGCGTGAAGCCCAGCAGGTTGATATTTGTCTCCGTAATGCCGACGGCGCTGTCGTAGGCGTATTCCTTATACCAGACGTTGGGACGGTCGTAGAGGTTGAACAGGGATACGCTTATGCCGGATTTGAAGGCGCGGATAAAGGACAGGTCATACTTTGCCAGCAAATCCATACGGTGGTAGGCGGGATAGCGGGCGTTATTTTTCCCGTCCACGATGATGAAATTCATATTGCCGCTGTTGGGCGTCGTAAGCGTATATGCGCCGACGGGTTCGGTGTACGGCTTGCCGGTGGCGTATATCCACGATGCGGACAGGGTCAGGTCGCGGACGGGTTTCCAGGTCAAAACCGTCTTGAACTCGTGAGTCACGTCCTGGCTGGCAGGGAAATAGCCGTCGCCGTATATGGGGAAGCTGTAACGGGTTTCGGCCAGCGTGTAGCCTATCCATCCCGTCAGCTTGCCGTATTTCTTCTGCACAAGGAAATCAATTCCGCGCGAATAGCCCTTCCCGGAGTAAAAGAATTCTTCATATCCGGCATTGTCGATAAACGAGGGCGCAAACCGCAGGGTATATTCGCTCAGGTTGCGGAGTCTTTTGAAGTAGGCTTCCACGTCGAAAATGAACTCTTTGGTTTCGTAACCGGCTCCTGCCACGTAATGGACGGCGCTGCTGACGGGGATGCCTTCACGGTCGGACAGCAGCCATATATCGCGGCTTCCCGCCGAAATATCCTCGCGTACAATCCGGTTCACAAACTGGTAGTAATATCCGGCAGAGGCTTTCAGGCTGATTTTCCCGCCGACCCGGTAAAACGCCTGCAGGCGCGGCTCGCCGTACATTCGCTTTGTGACGTCGTAATACGACAGGCGGATGCCGGGAAGCAGGGTAAGCTTTTCGTCCGGCATCCAGCTGTCCTGCACGTAAGCCGAAAGCAGATTCCCCCTGTTCCGCATGTTCAGGATGCCGGACGTGTCGCTTTGCGCGTAGCGGTAATCAATCCGGTAGCTGGAACCGTTCAGCCCGAACTCCAGCCGGTTTTTCCCGTTGATTTTGTATTCGTTGTCCAGCTTCAGGGAATAATCCCGCAGGTTGTTGTGTTCGTCCGTGTTCATGTCGAACATGACGGCTGCAGGCCCGGAAGTGGTTGTCGTGCTGTTTTGGCGGTCGCGCAGGCTGTAGTAGTTGGAGAAGGAAACCAGCACATTGGAATAAAAGCGGTTGTCCCGGTTCCGCGACCATTTCAGGCTGCCGCCGACGTTTCCCCAGTCGGTTTTGTCGGTGATGCTTCCGCTCGTGAACGAGCTGCCGAATCCGTCGCGGGAATTGTCCAGCACGTCTTCTCCGTTGAAAAAGCTCAGGGAAACGATGTCGCGCCGGGTGGGATTGTACGTCAGCTTGGCATTCAGGTCATAGAACCAGGATTCCGGCTTTTGCTGACTGCGCATGTTGACGCGTCCGCCGCCCCCGCCGCCCGGCATGGACTGGCTGTTGTCGGCGTAAACGTCCGTAAATTTGTCGTACATGAAACTCTGGAACGAGCGGCGTCCGGCGGCGAAGAACGAGCCTTTCTCGTTTTTGAACGGAACTTCCACGAAGGCGTTAAATCCCAGGAAACCGGCGTCGCCGCCGATATTCAGTTCCCGGTCGTTACCCGTCTTGCCGACGATTTCCATCACGCTCGACAGGCGTCCGCCGTGTTTGGCGTCGAAGCCGCCCCGGTGCAGCCGGACGTCTTTTATCGCGTTGGTGTTGAAGGCGCTGAACACGCCCGTCAGATGTTCCTGATGATAGATGGTGAAGCCGTCGTAGAGAACCAGATTCTGGTCAGGCGTGCCGCCCCGGACATACATTCCGGCAGACGATTCATTGCTGCCCGAAATACCCGGCATCAGCTGAAACGTGCGGAACAGGTCCTTTTCGCCCAGGGCGGGCAGGTCGGCGATTTTTGCCGCGGTCGTCTGTATGACGCCGATGGAACGTTCGGGGATTTTCAGTACGTCCTCGCGTTCCGCGACAACCACGATTTCGTCCAGGGCATTGACGGCCGGCTGCAATTCCACGGACAGGCTTTGAACGTTGATTTCGGGCGACAGGTAAAAGCGCTGCGTTTCGTATCCCAGGTACTTGAAAACCAGCACCGCCGTGTCGGAAGGCACGCTGTACAGGGTAAAGTACCCGTCGCTGTTTGTGACGGTAGCCACGGCGGGATACCCGTCCGCATGAACGGTGGCAAAGGGCAGAAACTCGCCGCTGGTCTGGTCTTTGACACGTCCCGTAACGGTCAGGTTACGGCGGCTGGCCTCGCCTTCGTAACGCTTGTTTTCGAGATTGGTACGGTTTCTGGGCAGGTTTTTCGTCGGGACAATGCAGTAAACGCCGTCATTGTCCACGTAACAGGACACGCCTTTCACTTCCCGGCACAGGCGCTCGAAAGCCGTTTGCAGCGGCGCCGAAAAAAAGATGCCCTCGTAGGTATAACCGGCAATGGCCGCCGTATCGTACCTCAGCGTCATGCCGTACTTCGTTTCGAAATCGCGCAGGACCCTGACCAGCGGCGCACCGACATAATTCTCCATAACCGAAATGCTGTCGTTCGTCTGCGAAAAGGCGGCGCCCGCCGGGAACAAACATATCATTCCCCATAAGATACTTCTTTTCATGCAACTGTCTGTTTTTATGATTGCCGTGCAAAGTAACGGAGCCGGAAAAGGCGATGAAAAGAAATTGGGTGAACGGCAGGAATGCATCCGTATCCGTTGAATGTGAGAATGTGAGAATGAGCAAATGAATTGTCTCATGGTCTCATTTTACAGGAAGATATTGAACTGTCCGGAAAAACGTTCGTTTATTTCACTTTTTGTTTCCGTATCCATGCATTCTGTATTCTCCGGATGTTTTTCCTGCCATTCGCAGAAAAAATCCGTCTTTGAATAACGAATGCGCAACGCCTGTCCCTGTCCCTGCTTTTGTACGCTAATCTCTCTTTTTGTTATATAAGGGTTCATGTCGCTTCAAAATTTAAAAATCCAACCATTCACTGCATTTTATAAAACAGACCGGATGCCTGAAAGGTTCAGAAAAAGTGCATAAAAACCGGACTTGCGCAACATCTGTTGCGACTGATGCAAATCAGCAGTCATACTTGGGTGCAATTTA
>JAISEZ010000122.1 GCA_031263835.1 Tannerella sp. | reverse complement strand
TCGGAGAGAGGCGCACCGTCACCACCGGGATGAATCCCGGCGTTATTCACAGGTTACGCCTACGGCGTGATGCGACCTTTTGAATTGCACTCCAACAATTTCCGATTTTCAATTGTTTTACCACATTTGTACCCGAATTAAATACATTCATCGGAAATGGTATATATGCAGAAAAATAAAGATTTGACTGTATCGGAAAGTTCGCTTACGGCGTTGAAAAAAGATATACACAGTGCATTTTCTTTGCGAACGCTGTCCGCAGAAAATATACACAGTGCATTTTTTTCGCAAACACTGTCCGCAGAAAATATACACAGTGCATTTTTTTCGCGAACACTGTCCGCAGAAAATATACACAGTGCATTTTTTTTGCGGACGCTGTTCGCAGAAAATATGCACAGTGCATTTTTTTCGCGGACGCTGTTCGCAGAAAATATGCATAGTGCATTTTTTTCGCGAACGCTGTCCGCAGAAAATATGCATAGTGCATTTTTTTCGCGAACGCTGTCCGCAGAAAATATGCACAGTGCATTTTTTTTGCGAACGCTGTTCGCGGAAAATATACACTATGTCAACAGATGATTACATATAATTTAAACTTGAATGAAGATGAAAAAATTTACCGCCCTGTCATTTAGATTTGTGCCAAATGCAGCTCATTATCAGTTTTTTGACCGGGCTACAACGGAAGTATCGAATGCAGGTTCTGCCGTGCAAACCGCATTAGGCCCGCTTGTCGCAGAGGTGAATGCAGATTGCATTGCGACTTGCGCAGATGCGCAGAGGTGAATGCAAACCGCATTGCGATCTGCGCAAATATTTTGTTATTCCTCCGAAAACGTATCGACCAGCACTTCCCGGTAGGAAGTAAATATCTTCGACCGGGAAACAAAACCCAGGTAGTGACCTTCCGGGTCAACAACGGGGAGGTTCCAGGCTTTGGTGTCGTCAAATATCCGCATAATCTTTTCCATCGACATGTCCGGTTGCAGCTTGGCCGGCGCGGAGACCATGAATTTCGACACCTTGAAACGGCTGTACAGCTCCGGACGGAACATGATATTTCGGATATTGTCCACCAGCACCAGCCCCAGCAGGATGTTGTCCCCGTCCACCACCGGGAACATGCTGCGCGGACTGCGGGCAATCGCATCCCTGACCATCTCGCCCAGCGTCATCTCCGGACGGACGGGCAGGAAATCCGTCTCAATCACGCTGTTTATTTTCAGCAGCGTCAGGATGGCCCTGTCCTTGTGGTGCGTCAGCAGCTCGCCTTTCTTCGCCAGCCGCATGGAATAGATGCTGTGCGGCTCGAAGGCGATAATCAGCATGTAGGAACTCATGGAGACAATCATCAGCGGAAGAAAAAGGTCGTATCCGCCCGTCAGTTCGGCTATCAGGAAGACGCCCGTCAGCGGCGCGTGCATCACGCCCGACATCACGCCCGCCATGCCCATCAGGGCGAAATTTTTCTCCGGAAGATACAGAAAGTCGAAATAGTTGGACACGTGTGCAAACATGAACCCCGCAATACACCCCAGGTAGAGGCTGGGAGCGAAAATTCCGCCGCATCCGCCGGCCGCATTCGTGGCGCTTGAGGCAAAGACTTTGGTCAGGAGTATCAGGCCCATGAACAGGATGATTCCCCAGTAGTTCCCGCTCAGGCTGCGGAACACGCTGTCGCCCATCAGGAAGGCGTACTGCCCGTCGAGCAGGGATTCAATCGTGTCGTAGCCTTCGCCGTAGAGCGGCGGAAAGAGAAAAATCAGGACGCTCAGCATCGCCACGCCCAGAAGGAACTTCTGCCGCCGGCGGGGCAGTTTGCGGTAGAGGCTTTCGATGCGGTTCATCGCGCGGGTGAAGTAGAGCGAGACCAGTCCGCAGAAAATGCCCAGCAGCAGGACATACGGAATACGCCCCATCTCGAAGGCTTCCGTCTGCGAAAACTTGAACATGGCCTCCGTTCCGGTGAAGATGTACGACATGGTGGCCGCCGTGACGGACGAAATCAGCAGCGGCAGGACGGAGGTCATGGTGAGGTCCAGCATCAGCACCTCGACGACGAATACCAGCCCGGCAATCGGCGCCTTGAAGATGCCGGCGATGGCGCCGGCGGCGCCGCAGCCGACAAGCAGCATCAGCGTTTTCTGCTCCATGCGGAACAGGCGTCCGAGGTTGGAGCCGATGGCGGCGCCCGTCAGGACAATCGGCGCCTCGGCCCCGACCGAGCCGCCAAAGCCGATGGTGACCGAACTGGCCACGAGCGACGACCACATGTTGTGGGGCTTGATGCGGCTTTTTCGCTGCGAGAGGGCGTAAAGTATCTTCGTCACGCCGTGGCTGATGTCGTCGCGCACAAGATAGTGCACGAACAGTCCCGACAGCAGTATCCCGATAATCGGATACACTAAAAACCAGTAGTTCATCCCGTCCTGGGCGCCCGTCACGAGCCAGCCCCGAATGTAATGAATCAGCTGTTTCAGCAGGATGGCGGCCAGCGCCGTGCCGATTCCCGCAAGAAAACTGAGGATAAGGATGAAGTGCCGTTCCCGGATGTGTTTCTCCCGCCACAGCAGGAAACGGTAGAATCTGTTTTCGCGGCTCATTTCATACGCCCTTTCCCGTTAATACAATCCTGACGGTATATGCCAGAATCATAATGTCCAGACTCAGGGACATGTTTTCGTAGTACATGATGTCGTAATCGAGACGCTCAATCATCTTGTCAACCGTATCGGCATAGCCGTACTTCACCATCCCCCACGACGTGATGCCCGGACGGACGTTGTGGAGCAGGTAATAGTAGGGCGCCCTGCGGACAATCTGTTCAATATAGTAGCGCTGTTCCGGACGCGGCCCGACCAGGGACATGTCTCCTTTCAGCACGTTCCAGAACTGGGGAAACTCGTCCAGCCGGTATTTGCGCAGGAAACGTCCGAACGGCGTCACGCGCGGGTCGTCCCGTTCCGTCAGCAGCGGGTCGTGCCGGCCGGCGTCCGTGTACATTGTCCGGAACTTGTAGATGGTAAACGGCCGCCCCCTGTAGCCGATGCGCTCCTGCCTGAAGAAGACCTGTCCCGGCGAACTTCGCTTTACGTGGAAGGCAATGCAGGCATACATCGGCGAAAGCAGGGTCAGTACCAGTACGGCAACAATCTTGTCCATGGCGTGCTTGATGTTCTTGCCCGCTTCGGAGAAATTGTTCGCCGTCACTTCGATAAACGGAATCCCGTGAATCGTTTTCACCTTGCCCCTGGCAAGCGGGTTGTTTTTCTCCACCCTGATTTTGATGGGAAGATTGTAATGATAGAGGGAATAAAGAATGCGAATCATTTCGCTGTCCGGAATGGCGTCCGGCGCCAGCACCAGCTCGTCGACCGGACAGGCGGCCGTCAGCTGCGGCAAATCGTCCACGCTGCCCAGCAGTTCGGCCTCCGGTACTGCGGGCGGCGTTGCCGCGTCGATACGTACAAACCCGGTAATGCGATAGCCCAGCTTCGCCAAATCGTTTTTCGCCAGCAGCGCCTGCTGTCCCGCGCCGATGACCAGCGCGTTCAGCGCCCATTCGCGGCGACGCATTTTCCGCCGTACATGCAGCGTTATCGAACAGCGCACGGCATACGTCAGGAGAAACTGCATCGCGCCGTAGGAGAAGCATATCCGGTAATAAATCGTAAACGACCGGGGCAGGTCGTTCAATATCACCGCAAAGAAAATGAATATCACGCCGACGGCCACGCCGGCAAACGTCCCGAACAGTTCCCGGATGCGCGACTTGCCGAACGGGATATTGTAATATCCCGAAAAATAATACAGCGTCAGCCAGAAGACGGGAATCAGCAACTGCCCCTTCACGACCTGAAAGGAACCGAGATAGGAGGCCAGCGACTCAAATCCGCTGTATTGCGCCACTTCCACATAGCGCAGCACGTTTAGCAGCAGCCAGACGAAAGCGGCCGTTGCGAAGTCCGAGAGGACATAGAGGAGCGTTTGCCGGCGTTTGTTCATTTTCCTATTCTCTGATGACCTGAACAAGGCCGCCGGCTCCCAGTCGCAGGATACCGGACGGACGGGCCGGACGGAGGTCGTCCTGCCGGAAGCGGACGACGTAATCGACGCCTGTCCGGATTTCTTCCGCGATTTCCCGGAACGACGCCGGCGCGGGCCGGCCGCTGAGATTGGCCGAAGTGGAAACAACGGGCCTGCGAAACATCCGGCACAGCCGGCAGGAAAACGGCTCGGCCGTGATGCGGACGCCCAGGCTGCCGTCTTCGCCCGGCAGGTTCGGCGCCACGTTTCGCGCCTTTGGATAGATAATGGTCAACGGCTTCACGGCCACTTCCATCAGTTCCCACGCGACGGCGGGCACTTCTTCGACGTATGCCTCCAGTTTGGCCGCGCTGTCGAGCAGGACAAGCATCGCCCGGCGGTCGGCGCGGCGCTTGAGCGCGTAAATGCGTTCCACAGCCCCGGCGCTGGTCGCATCGCATCCGATTCCCCAGACTGTATCGGTGGGATACAGAATCAGTCCGCCCTCGCGCAAGACGCTGCATGCGGATTTCAAATCGTTCGTCAACAGGGCTGTTTCATTTTCCATACGCTGTATTTTCAGGCAAAAATACGAATCATTTGCAGAATGGACTTGAAAGGGGTCATTTTATTTGTGCTGCTGCGCTTCATGCAGCAGCTGTTCGCCGGCAAGGAACCAGATTTCCACCCGGCGGTTTTGCAGGCGTCCGGCCGGCTTGCGGTTGTCCTCCGCCGGATAGAGCGCGCCCATTCCCCTGGAGTCCATCCGGCTTGCGTCCACGCCCTGCGCCGCCAGATAATCCCGGATGCCCCGGGCGCGCCGTTCCGACAGGATGCGGTTCAGTTCCGCTTCGCCTGCGTTATCCGTGTAACAGATAATTTTGAGATTGGTATCCGGATAGCGGTTCACGCAGGTCGTCAACTGCCGCAGGATATATTTTGCCGTGTCGCTGAGCGTACTGGCATTCTGCAAAAACAGCAGGCCGGAATCAAGCGTCACCTTCACGGCTTCCCCTTTCCGGGCGGTTTCGATGGCTCTTTTCCGGGGCAAAACGACGTCCAGTTCTACTTTCCGTTCCGCCATCCGCCGGCCGATGTAAGCGCCCGCAGCGCCGCCCACGGCAACGCCGCCAATGGCTTCCGCCGCCTTTTTGCCGGACATGCTTTCCGCCGTCTCACTCGATTTGCACCCCGCAAGCGCAATAACAAAACAGAACAGCCACCCACACCAGCGTTTCACTTTTTCCTCCATTGTCACCATCTACTCGAACAGATGAATCGACTCGCAGTAGGCCAGTTCGCCCTGCACAATCAGCGTCGCGTCGCCGGCAGCCAGCCGGCCCACACCGTCGCGGTCGGCCTGCTTCACAACGTACCGTATCAACTCGTCTTCATCAATTTCCACTATCTCGTCGTCCGCTCCGGCGAAAAACCCTTTCGACTCATAATATTCGGAAATCAAGTCTATGAAATAAACCAAATCGTCGTCGCTGAACCGTTCCTTCATCTCCTGCGGAAGGTAGTTCCGGATGAACCGTATCGCTTCATCCTCGTCATATATAAAATCCTTTTCCTCGTCCATGTCTATCTCTGTTTCAATTAAGACTTCGCAAAGATACGTGTTTTTTACATGAAAAAGTACCGGTGGATATTTCGGGTTTATCCTTTGCGCGGAATGGGAATGGGTTCGGATTCGATTTTTTTTGTAATTTAGCGTCGTCATACCAACAAATTATTTACAGGAAATGAAAACAGTAAGTTTATTCTGGATAGGGACGATGCTCGTTCTGGCGGCGACGCTACAAACCTCGTGCTCATCGTCCAGGACAGCCGTCAACAGCGAACAGGCCCAGGCCGTAAAACAGCAAATTGAGAGCCGGCGCTACCGGATTTCGGTCAACCGGATGCTGCCCATGAAAGGCCCTTCGCAGTATTTGACCTCAAGCTATTCACTGACCGTCCGGGGCGACACGGTCATCTCGTACCTGCCCTATTTCGGTCAGGCATACAGCCTGCCGTATGGCGGAGGGAAGGGATTGAATTTCGAGTCGACCGTCACGGTTTACTCCCTTTCGTTTGACGCAAAGGGTACGGCGCGAATTTCCTTCCAGACACGTTCGGAAAACGAGACGTTTCTGTACCTGATTGAAATCTTCGTCAACGGCTCGTCCAGCATCCGCGTGACGTCGAGCAACCGGCAGAGCGTCAGCTTTTACGGCGCGCTGGAGCCGGAAGAAGCGCCTCCCGCAGTCATGATCTGACGCCGGCAGGGAGCAACGGGCGAACATTCCCTTTTGGACGTCGCCGGTCTGTTTTTGCCGGCCTCTCCAAAAATCCGCCGGTTTTATTTTGCGCATACGGAATAATCTTGTAATTTTGTCAGGTGAACTGGAAAATTACCGGCATTATGACAGGAACAAAAGATATACAGCAGGTCAAACAACGCTTCGGGATTATAGGAAATCATCCCGGACTGAACAGGGCGATTGACGTCGCCCTTCAGGTTGCAGCCACCGACTTGTCCGTACTTATCACGGGCGAGAGCGGGGTGGGGAAAGAAGTTTTTCCCCAAATCATCCACCAGAACAGTTTACGCAAGCACGGCCCGTACATTGCGGTCAACTGCGGCGCGATTCCGGAGGGAACGATTGACTCCGAACTGTTTGGACACGAAAGAGGCTCGTTCACGGGCGCGCTGTCCGACCGGAAGGGCTATTTCGAGGGAGCGGACGGCGGCACGATTTTCATGGACGAAGTAGGCGAACTGCCCGTCCCGACACAGGCGCGCCTGCTGCGCGTGCTGGAAAGCGGCGAATTTATCAAGGTCGGTTCCTCCAAAGTGCAGAAGACCAACGTGCGGATTGTTGCGGCCACCAACGTGAACCTGCGCGAAGCCGTCATGCGTCAGAAGTTCCGCGAAGACCTTTATTACCGCCTCAGTACGGTGCCGATTGAGATTCCGCCCCTGCGCGAACGCACGGACGATGCGTTGCTGCTGTTCCGCAAATTTGCGAGCGACTGCGCGGAAAAATATCACATGCCGGCGATTCATCTGGACGACGATGCCCGCCGGCTGCTGACCGGTTACCGCTGGCCGGGAAACATTCGCGAACTGAAAAACGTGACCGAACGGATTTCCGTGATTGAACGCGACCGTACCATTACCGCCGAAGAACTGCGGATGTATCTCCCCAATCTGGAAATGGAAAAACTGCCGGCCCTGGTCAACAGGGAAAACGAACAGAAGATGTTCAACAACGAACGGGAAATACTCTATCAGGTGCTTTTCGACATGAAAAAGGACATGAACGACCTGAAGAAACTGGTGCATGAAATCATGAGCGGCGGCAACATACAGCCGTCGCCCGTTACGATGAACGAAGACAACGACGATTACATGCGTCCGTTCCGGTCGATGTCGTCGATTCAGGAAATCGAAACGGTCGAGGAATCGCTGGCGCTGGAAGACGTGGAAAAGGAAATGATACGGAAGGCGCTGGAAAAACACAACGGACGCCGGAAAAACGCCGCCGCCGAACTCAAAATTTCGGAACGCACGCTGTACCGGAAAATCAAGGAATATGGGCTGGACTGAATCACGGAGAAACAGACCCGGACTGGCCGGCATCCTGCTGCTTGCCTGCCTGGTTTCCTGTTCGATATCGTACAAGTTCAACGGCGCGTCCATTGACTATACGCTGGTGAAATCCATTTCCATCAGCGATTTCCCGAATATGGCGCCGCTGGTTTATCCGCCGCTGGCGCAGCGCTTCACGGACGAACTGAAAGACAAATACATCCGCCAGACGCGTCTGCAGGTGCTGCGCGAAAACGGAACGCTGGATTTGGAAGGGGAAATCACGGGCTACACGCTCACGCCGCAGGCCGTGAAGGAAGACGCCTACGCCTCCATGACCCGCCTGACCATCACCGTCCGGGTGCGTTATACCAACCAGACCAATCCGGATGAAGATTTCGAGCAGAACTTTTCGGCCTACCGGGAATTTTCCAACACCAGCACGATTGACCAGGTGCAGGACGATCTTTGCGCCGAAATCATAAAGGAACTGATTGATTTGATTTACAATACAACCGTAGCCACCTGGTAAGTATGACTTGTGCGGAATTATACCGGCTGATGGAGAATCCGGCATTGCTCTCGGAAAAGACCTTGCCCGCCCTGAAGCAGTTGACGGAAGACTTCCCGTATTTCTCCGCCGCGCGGATGCTTTACCTGAAAAATCTGTCGCTGACGGAAGACCTCCGCCTGCAAACGGACTTGAAAAAGATGGCCATCTACGTTCCGGACAGGCTGAAACTGTTTCTGTTGCTCGAGGGCGACCGGTACAGGCCTCCGGGCACGCCGAAATCGAAAACAAAAGCGAAAAACGGGCGATTTGAGCTGATTGAAAAATTTCTGGCAGAGAACGGGCCTGTGGAAGACGGGGTATCCGGTGCGCCGGTATTTGCACCCGCCTCCACCATCGACTATACATACTGGCTGTTGACCGAAACTCCGCAGACGAATCGCCCGGACGCCAAACTGCACCGTCAGGAGTTGATTGATTCGTTTCTTGAAAACGAACGCATCCGGCCGGTGCGGCATCCGGCGACCGAACCTGCCGAAACAGCCGGAGACGCGGAAAAGGAACCGGATGTAACCGCTCCGGAAACGCCGGAAAACGCTTCGCTGAAAACGTCATACTTCACTGAAACACTGGCGCATATTTACATAAGGCAGAAGCGTTATGAAAAGGCGTTGGAAATAATTAGAAGTTTAAGTTTGAAATATCCGGAAAAAAACGCTTACTTTGCAGACCAAATTCGATTTCTTGAAAAATTGATTATTTATATTAAGTCATAAAAATATGTACGTATTCTTTTCTATTCTGATTTTGATTGCATCAATATTTTTGATATTGATTGTGCTGGTACAAAATTCCAAGGGTGGCGGTTTAGCCTCCGGTTTTTCATCGTCGAACCAGTACATGGGCGTTCGCAAGACGACTGATTTTCTGGAAAAAGCGACCTGGGGACTGGCCGGAGGAATGGCTTTCTTTTGTATTGTCATCACATCCGTTCTGCCCCGTCACGAGAACGCGCAACGCCAGTCCGAGATTCACCAGCAGGTGAATGACGCTGTAACGGTAGACCCGAATCTGTTGAGTAATCCGAATTTCGGAACGGCTCAGCCGGATGCTGCCGCTCCGGTCGTACCGCAGGAAGGAGCGGAATAATCATC
>JAISEZ010000119.1 GCA_031263835.1 Tannerella sp. | reverse complement strand
CTTTTCCCCTTCTTTTCCTGTATTCCTTTTACTACAGCCTCTACAAGCTCTTTTATTTGATTCATCCTGTATCTTTTCATTTCCCGGCTACAAAGATAGCCCATTATTTACAAACAGAGGGATTCCCTTCCGGTTATTTACATTAATTTGTATTGCGTGCGATCCGGTTTTGTGCATTACGGGCTGACGCCGGATGACGTCTCGCATGGATAACCCCATGCAACCCCGAACGAAGTGAAAGGGGGTATTGTTAGTGGTTAACGGTTAACGGTTAACGGTTAATGGTTAGTGGGAATACCTGTTCCTGACGCTCACCACTAATCGTTAACCGTTAGATGCACCGAGACGCGATGCATCGCGTCTCTACAGCATCGCGCCTTCAACCGTTTTTACTGCCGATTCGCATTAACCACTAACCACTATCCACTAATCACTCCTTCAAGTATCGTCCCGTATGTGATTTTTTGCAGGCGGCGATTTCCCGGGGTGTACCGGCACAGACCAGATGACCGCCTGCTTCGCCGCCTTCCGGACCAAGGTCGATGACGTAATCCGCACATCTGATGACGTCCGGATGGTGCTCGATGATGACAATCGTATGCCCTTTGGCAATCAATGCCTGAAAAGCGTTCAGCAGCGTCTTGATGTCATGAAAATGCAGGCCGGTCGTCGGCTCGTCGAAGATGAACAGCATGGGTTCGGACTTCTCCATGCTCAGGTAAAAGGCCAGTTTGACCCGCTGGTTTTCACCTCCGGAAAGCGTCGAAGAGGTCTGTCCCAGCTTGACGTAACCCAAGCCGACGTCCTGCAGCGGCTTCAGCTTTCGGACAATCTTCTTCGACTGGGCGCCGGTATGCTCTTCAAAAAACTCAATCGCCTGGTTAATGGTCATCTCCAGGACGTCATAGATGCCGGCGCCATGAAATTCCACCTCCAGCAAGTCCGGCTGGAAACGTTTCCCGTGACAGGCCTCACACTCCAGCGTAATATCGGCCATGAACTGCATCTCGACGGTGATTCGACCCTCGCCCTTGCACTCTTCGCAGCGTCCGCCTTCCTTGTTGAACGAAAAGGACGCCGCCGAATAACCCATCTGTTTGGCCAGAGGCTGCTCGGCAAACAGCTTGCGTATCTCGTCGTAAGCCCCGATGTAGGTCACCGGATTGGAGCGCGAACTCTTGCCGATGGAATTCTGGTCGACAAACTCAATCGCCCGGATTTGAAGGAGGTCGCCGGTAATCCCGTGACAGTCCACGGACGGCTGCGCATTGGCCAGCATCCGCTTTACGCCTTCGTAGAAAACGTCGCGCACCAGCGAACTCTTGCCCGACCCGCTCACGCCCGTCACCACCGTCATCACGTGCAGCGGAAACTTCACGTCGATGCCTTTCAGGTTGTTCTTGCGTGCGCCCCGGACTTCGATATACTGGTTCCATTTCCGCGTAAAAGCCGGAGGTTCAATCGTCTCTTTCCCGGTCAGGTAGCGTACTGTGTAGCTGTTGCTGTCCGGCGGCAGGTCGCCGACAGGCCCCTGAAAGACAACCTCGCCGCCCAGCCGTCCGGCTTTCGGGCCAATGTCGATGATGTAGTCGGCCTTCCGGATGATTTCCTCGTCATGCTCCACGACAACCACCGTGTTTCCCAGCGCCTGAAGCTGGCGCAGTACCTTAATCAGCAGTTCCGTATCGCGCGGATGCAGGCCGATGCTCGGCTCGTCGAGGATGTACAGCGAACCGACCAGACTGCTTCCCAGCGAAGTGGCCAGGTTAATCCGCTGGCTTTCGCCGCCGGAGAGCGTGGCCGAGAGCCGGTCGAGCGTCAGGTAGCCCAGCCCGACGTCCAGCAGGAACTGAATCCGGCTGCCGATTTCGGTCAGCAGCCGTTTGGCGATGGCGGCGTCCGTTTCATTCAGCTGCAGCCGGTCGAAAAAGACCTTCAGTTCGCTCACGGGCATGGTCACCCATTCGGCAATCGACTTGCCGCCGACTTTCACGTACAGCGCGCCGGCTTTCAGGCGGCTGCCCCGGCAGGACGGACACACGGTCTTGCCCCGGTAGCGCGCCTGCAACACCCGGTACTGAATCTTGTAGAGATTGTTTTCGACGTGTTTGAAAAAGTCATCAATGCCCTGTACCTCCTTGGCGCCGTGCCACAGAAGGGCTTTTTCGGCTTCGGTCAAATCATAGTAGGCGCGGTGCATCGGGAAGCCGTATCCGGCCGACCGGCGGATAAACTCGCGCTGCCATTCGCCCTGTATCTCCCCTTTCCAGCAGGCGACGGCGCCCTCGTAAACCGACAGGCTCCGGTCCGGTATCACCAGGTTTTCGTCGATGCCCAGCACCTTCCCGAAGCCTTCGCACACGGGACAGGCGCCCATCGGATTGTTGAAATTGAACATCCACTCCGAAGGTTCTTCAAAGGTCATGCCGTCGGCTTCAAACGTCTTTGAAAACTCGTACACGTCGGTTTTGTCCGGCCGGTAAACCCGCAGGCGGCAGACGCCCCGGCCCTCATAAAACGCCGTTTCGACGGAATCGGCCAGCCGGTTTTTCAGCAGCTTGTCGCCGGATACTTCCAGCCGGTCAATCAGCAGCTCCACATCCTTCTCCGGCAGCGCGGAGCGGTTCAGCACGTCGCCGATGCGGCTCACTTCGCCGTCGATTTCCAGCCGTGTATATCCCTCTTTGCGGAGGATGTCCAGCTGCTCCCGCATCGTGCGGCCTGCCGGGAGAATCACGGGCGCATAGACGGCAAAGCGGGTGCCGGCGGGATAATCCAGCGCCGTCTTCACAATATCGCTTACCTGATGTTTCTTCACCTCCTCCCCCGAAACGGGCGAGACGGTTTTTCCCGTCCGTGCGAACAGCAGGCGCAGGTAATCATAAATTTCCGTCGAGGTTCCGACGGTGGAACGCGGATTGCGGACATTCACCCGCTGTTCGATGGCGATGGCCGGCGGAATGCCTATGATGTAATCGCATTCCGGCTTGCTCATCCGCCCGAGAAACTGACGGGCGTAGGCGGAAAGGCTCTCCACATAGCGCCGCTGTCCCTCGGCATACAGCGTGTCAAACGCCAGCGACGACTTCCCGCTGCCCGACAGACCGGTGATGACCACAAGCCTGTCGCGCGGTATCTCCACGTCGATGTTCTTCAGATTGTTGACACGCGCCCCCTTGACTTGAATACAACTGTTTCCTGCTACCATATGAATATTTGAATGATTAACGGTTAATGGTTAATGGTTAATGATGAATGGGCGGGCATGGTTTTGTGCGTAAATAGATAGAATGAATTATCAACACGGAGACACGGAGAACACGGAGACCGGTTTCTCGACGGAACGCCGTATTTTCTCCGTGTCCTTTGTACAGGAGACGGGATACCCGGAGGCCACAGAGAAGGAACTTCGTTCCGTCAAGAAACCGGTCTCCGTGTTCTCCGTGTCTCCGTGTTGATAATTCATAATTTATAATTCATAATTCGTATCACCGGATGGATTCCAGTGCGGCTACCAGAAAGTCCCATACCTTCCCGACCGAATCAATCTTCACGGCTTCGTTCGGCGAGTGCGGATATACCAGGTCCGGCCCGAACGAAATCATCTCCATGTCGGGACAGGCTTCCTGGATGATGCCGCATTCCAGGCCGGCATGGATGACCTTGACGGCAGGTTCTTTCCCGTACAGCCGGAGGTACACTTCCTGCATGGTTTTCAGGATGGGCGAGTGGACGTCGGGCTGCCAGCCGCCATACGTGTTGCCGTATTCAACCCGGGCGCCGGCCAGCGAGAATACGCTTTCCAGCGAGGAACAGAGCGCTTCCTTCCGGCTTTCGGAGGAACTGCGCGCCAGTATCCGGATGTCTATCTGCCCCTTGGATGACTCGATGACGGCCAGGTTCGACGACGTTTCCACCGTTCCGGGGAAATCGTGCAGCAGGCTGATTGCGCCGTTCTGACAGCCCTCCACCGCATTAATCAGGTCGTCCTGCAATTCTTCCGGAATCAGCGCTACCGGCGGCTGCGTAATCTCCGCGACGAAGGAAATGCCTGCCGTTTCGATGCCGGCGTATTCCGCGCGCCACAGCTCCCGGCAGTCGGCCACAAACTCCCACAGCGCCTCCACGTTGTCGTTCGGCAGGGTGATGACGGCAGCGGCCTCGCGCGGAATGGCGTTCCGCGCCGAACCGCCTTTGACGGCGGCCAGTCGCGCGCCGTAATCGCGCACGGCTTCCTTGAGGAAACGGAATATCAGCTTGTTGGCATTGGCGCGTCCCAGGTGGATGTCCACGCCCGAATGCCCGCCCAGCAAACCGCTCAGCGTCACCTTCACGGGCACGTCGCCTTCAATCAGCGGCGCCCCTTTCCTGTACTGGAACGTGATGTTCAGGTCCGTCCCCCCGGCGCATCCGGCAAAGAGGCTGCCCTCTTCCTCCGAATCGCAGTTGAGCAGCGTGCGTCCCCGCAGCCAGTGCGGCTTGAGGCCGAAGGCGCCGGTCATGCCGACTTCCTCGTCCACCGTAAAGAGGGCCTCCAGCGGGCCGTGCTTCAGCGAGCGGTCGGCCAGCGCGGCCAGCGTCAGCGCCACGCCGATGCCGTTGTCGGCGCCCAGCGTCGTTTCGCGCGCCCGCACCCACTCGCCGTCCACGTAAGCGTCAATCGGGTCTGTCAGAAAGTCATGGGTCACGGCCGCGTTCTTTTGCGGCACCATGTCGAGGTGCGACTGAAGGATGACGGTTTTCCGTTCTTCAAAACCGGGCGCGGCCGGCTTGCAAACCAGGACGTTCCCGGTTTCGTCCTGCCCTGTTTCCAGGCCCTGCGTCTCGCCGAAGGCCAGGATATACTCCGTGACGGCGTCCATGTGACCGGTCGGACGCGGAATCTGCGTCAGGTCGTAAAAATAGCGCCAGACAGCGGCTGGCTTCAGTTCCAAAATACTGTTCTCCATATCTGTTGATTTTATGATTGTTCTTTAGTCTTTTCTCCCTTAAGTGAAAGCATGGCAATGCCGAAAAGCCCGCACAGCACCACCCAGAGGGACTGGAAGGCGAATACGGCGGTGGCGAATGCCTTTGCCTGTATCAAATCTACCCTGAAGGCGCTCAGGCCGAACACGATGGCGGCCTGCCACGGCCCCAGCCCGCCGTTGGAGGGAACCGCCATGCTGATGCTGCTCACGGCAAAGATGAACAGCCCGGCCGTGAAGCCCAGTCCGGCCGTGAAGTCGAAGGCGTAGAAGGTGATGTAAAAATACAGGAAATACGAAACCCAGATGCCCAGCGTATAGATGAGGAAGCGCGTCTTCTGCTCCATGCGCCGGATTTGCAGGAGGTCCTGCCAGAGGGTGGCGAAAAAGCGGATGACTTTCTTCATGACCGCGTTCCTGCGCAGCAGAAACATCACCGCCACGGCGAGCGCCAGCGAAAGCGCGCAGGCCAGGTAGAAGGAGGGCGAAAGGAGCCATCCCGGAAGGTTGAACCCGTGCATGTTCCTGAAGAAGATGCGTGTATTCACCGAAATGGCCAGCAGGAATATCAGGGCGACCATGACGGTGTCGAACAGGCGGTCGACCAGCAGGGTGCCAATCAGCCGCGTCAGCGGTATCTTTTCCTCTTTCGCCACCACGCCGCACCGCCAGATTTCTCCCGCGCGCGGCAGGGCGAAGTTGACGGCATAGTTACCCAGCACGGCGTATATCAGGCTGGAGCGGCGCGGCCGGTAGCCCAGCGGCCGTATGAGCAGGTCCCACCGCAGCCCGCGAATCAGGTTTCCGGAGAGGCCGAATATCAGGGAAAACGTCAGGACATACCAGTTCGTTCCGAGGATATTCGCCCACAATTCGTTGAAATCGGTTTTGGCGTACACAAAATAGAGAATCACCACCCCGAGCGCCAGGGGGATGAAGATTTTCAGCAGCTGAGTCAATTTACTGGACATATCGTTCCGTTCCCGTTATTTTTATTACTTTTGTTCGCCGCAAAGGTACTATTTTTCCGGAGAAATTCATGTACAGTAGAAAGATACTTCCCAAAAAAGCGCTGGGACAACATTTCCTGAAGGACGCCGGCGTCGCGCGCCGCATTGCCGCGACGCTGGCCGGACACCGCACGCTGCCCGTGCTGGAGGTCGGCCCGGGCACGGGCATGCTCACCCGCTGCCTGCTGGACGAAGGCTATGACCTGACGGTGGTAGAGATTGACCGCGAATCGGTGGAATATCTGCACCGGCATTTCCCGCAGCTGTCCGGGCGCATCCTGGCAGACGATTTCCTGCGGATGGACCCGGCCACGCTCTATCCGGGCACGCCGTTCTGCCTGATTGGGAACTATCCGTACCACATCTCCAGCCAGATATTCTTCAAGGCGCTGGACTGCCGGGAACAGGTTGTCTGCTGTGCGGGGATGGTGCAGAAGGAGGTGGCCGAACGGCTGGCCGCCGGGCCGGGCGGCCGCACCTGCGGGATTATCAGCGCGCTGATACAGCCCTGGTATGAGGTGGAATACCTGTTCACCGTCGGCGCGGAAGCCTTCGACCCCCCGCCCCGGGTGCAGAGCGCCGTGATACGCATGACCCGGAACGGCCGTCAGACGCTGGACTGCGACGAAGAGCTGTACCGTCGGGTGGTCAAGACCTCCTTCAACCAGCGCCGCAAGACGCTGCGCAATTCCCTGAAACCTCTGCTGGGGAAGGACTTCCCGAAATACGCGCTGCCGGTGTTCGACCTCCGCCCCGAACAGCTCCCCATCGAACAGTTCATCGAACTTACACAGCTCACAGAACAGTGGTTAACAGATAACGGTTAACGGTTAATGGGGGCAGTCGCGTGAACTAAGCTATCCCACACGCATGAACTGCGCTATCCCACACGCATGAACTGGCCTATCCCACACGCATGAACTGGCCTATCCCACACGCATGAACTAAGCTATCCCACACGCATGAACTAAGCTATCCCACACGTGCGGGATAAAACTGTCCCGCTATGCATGAAACAGCCCGGCTCATATTCATGAACCGGGCTGTTTTGATACCGTGACCTGTAGCGGGCCGCCGGGCGAATTCCGGGAACGGCGCTCATTGCGGCACGAGATACTCAAGCGTGTGCTCCGAGCGTACGGTACGCAGTTCTTTGAGCAGCGTGCCACTGTGTTTGACGCTGGTCTGCGTGACGATTTCGACGTAGTAGGGGCCGTCGGACAGGTTGACCGGGACAAGGCCGACCACCGTGCGCGGCTCGTTGACGGCGACGGCCGTAGCGCGCATACGCACGTCCGGGTTATTGGCGTTGACAAACCACAGGCCGGCTTCGGCAGCGTGTTCGGGCTTGTCGTCGTGCGCAATCTTCAGGCCTGTGCCGTAGATGCGGAGCAGGTTGCCGGCGGTCATGACGCTGTCCTGTCCGGTTGCATCGTCGAGGAACCTGAACATGTGTCCGCGCGTTTCGTCGATGCCCTTGAAGCTGAACTGCACGTGATTGCGGATATAGGTGCGAAAAGCGGCCGAGGCGTTGATGCGCGCTTCGGGGTATTCGCCTTCGGGCAGGCTGGTTTCGCCGCCGTCGTATTCGCCGGGAACACGGATGCGGGTGCGGAAAAATGCGTTTTCGATTCCGTACCCGTCAGCCACGAGGTAGGCGCCGACGGTAAAGTAGCGCTCGACGTAGCGTATCATTTCTTCGGGGTCAATGTTTTCACCGTAGAGGCTTGCCTTGGCCGCGACTTCGCCCACGCCGAGGTAGGGAAGCGGTTCAGGCCGTGCGATATACGGTTTTTTTGCATCAGGCAGCGTGTTCGACACGTACCATACATTGACGTGATGTATCACGTCCTTCACTTTGGATATTGTTTCCATTTTACGAGCTATTTAAAGTATTATGTATATAAAAGAGATGCGCAAATGTACACTGTTTTTCCGAAATACCAAACAAAACCGGAAAAAAAGATGCACGCGGACGGGCGATGGACACCCTTGCCTTTGACTGACGATTCCCTCTATCCGGGCTCGTTCGGGACTTACACCCTATAGCAGTCGCCCCCCCCCCCCCTGCCGGGCGAACAACAAGGCCTGCCGGAATTTCCATTCCGGCAGGCCTCGGATTCATTGCGTCAAATCAATTCTGTACACATAATCACTTGTTGGGTACACACAGGGGATTGTACAGGAGTTCATTTTCGGGTATTTCCAGGGTCATATCGGATACATCCAGAGTTCTGTCTGTAAACCAGTGGACATTGGATCCTTTACGGCTGACGGTGATTCCCCAACGCTTGTTGTTGTAAAATTCCAGACCGTTTTCTCCCCACATTTCGATGCGCCACTGAAGCTGTATCCTTTCCAGCAGAGACATGCCCGCGGTCGAAGGATAGGTATCAATCGTCAAGGGAGTCTCGCCGGCTCTGGTACGCGCGGCCAGAAGGGTATTGAGGGTTGTCCGGGCGCCGTTTTCGTCGCCGGACTGTGCCTGTGCCTCGGCCTTCATGAGCAGGACTTCGGAGGTACGCATGTAGTAGAAGTCGTTTTGCCCCACCTGTTCCCGCGTACCGTCGAGCGCCTGTGTGGCGGCAAACTTCAGGTTGACGTAGCTCAGGATGGTGATCACCTGGTTGCCCGGATAGGTGTAATTGCCAAAGGGCGTTGCTCCCAGGAAGGCGTCCCTGCGGAAATCGCTTTCGGCTATCCGGTCATACAGGCGGTCGTCGATGCGGGCATATCCGCGCTGAAGGCCGCCGTTGCCGGCAGAGAAGATGTTCATCCACAGGCTGTAGACCGTGTTGCCGGGGACGAATCCCTTGGGGAATCCCAGAATGACTTCGGGATTGGCTGCGTTGTTGAGGAAGGCGTTCGTTTCGGGAAGAAACACCGGTTCTTCCTGCGTACCCGTATTCTTTCCTCCATAGCCGGCTTCGTCGATCAGGTCGGGATAACGGGACAGGATGTCGTTGCAGGCGGCAATCGCTGCCTGCCAGTTGCCTGTCCAGAGGGAAACACGTGCCAGAAGGAAACTGGCGACTCCGGCATCGAGGTCGTTGACCTTGTCCGTCGTATATCCGACACCTGATTCGTTAAAGAGCCTGATGGCCTCGTTCAGGTCGTTCCTGATAAAGTCATAGGTGGCCTGCGCGGTAGCGCGTTCCCTGTAGGGCTGTCCCGGATCGTAGCGGTCGTAGAGAGGTACACCCAGCTTGGAACTTCCGCCCTGGAGCCAGGCGTCCTGGTAAACCTGCATGATGTAGTGATATCCCCATGCGCGCAGCACCAGACCGCGAGCCTTGTATTCCTTCAGTTTCGCGTTGTTGCCGACGGTTTCGTCATCCAGATAGTTCAGCAGCTTGTTAGCCTGTGTGACGCAGCCATAACCGTGATCCCACCAGCAGCGGTTCTGAGTACCGCCCGTGGCGGAGGTGATCTGGAACTGATACTGCGGTACGCCCCAGTAATCGTATGAACCGTCGCCGATCGCCATGTCGTTGCCCCAGAGATTGAACATGTGGCCGTGTGCCAGTATGTAGTTCACCTGGGTGTCTGCGCCTCCATAATTGTCTACTGCCTGGTGTATCTTGGATTCTACCGTATTGGCGATACCTCCCAGCACCAGTTCGATCTTGCTTTCGTCTCCGGAGGTCAGCAGAGCCTTGATCTGTTCGTCCGTGATGGCATTTTCCGGAGTCAGATCCAGTCTTTCGGCGCATGAAACTGCGATCATCGCCGAAACCGTTATTAATCCTGTTATAATTAGCTTTTTCATTTTGAATTCGTTTAATCGTGTTTAAAAATCAATATTGATACCTGCGGACCAGGTGCGCAGGAAAGGATACACATAATTATCCACCGAGAACCCGCCCGTCAGGTCCATCCTGGGATCGATGCCCGAAGAGGCCGAGAAGAGCAGCAGGTTGTCGCCCTCGACAAAGATGCGCAGATTGCCGATACCCGTCTTCTTCAGGAGAGACTGCGGCAGACTGTAACCGAGGGTCACGTTTTTCAGACTCAGGTAGGAGGCGCTAAACTGCGCCATGTCTGTCCATCCACTCCCTACCATGGTGCCGCTGCCGAACCCGTTGCCGTTGTTGTACATGGCCATCGGGAATTTGGCGCCGGTGTTGGTCGGCGTCCATGTATTGTGCAGCAGGTCTTCGGAAATACCGATGGTTCCATTGTCGCGCTGCATTTCGTTCGCGTAGTGGAAATACATGAAGTCCCTGCGGAAGAACAGCCCGCCCAGCTGATAAGCCAGTACTGCGGTAAAGTCGAAGTTTTTGTACATAAGTGTGGTATTGAACCCTCCAATCCACTTGGGAAGCACATCGCCCTGTTCGTAGCGGTCGGCAAGGCTGTAGTTGGTGGTGTTCACTCCCTGACCCACAGGTGTATCAGCGAACATTCCATTCTTATGGTCATCTTCCGTCACCTTGTGATAGTAGAGCGGCAGGCCTGTAGCCTGGTCAACTCCCGCATAATGATAAAGGTAGGAGTTGAAGTAGGGCAGTCCCGTTCCGCGCAGCATGATATTGTCCGTTCCGCCGCTGCCGGAAGCGCTCCAGCCGCTCACGCCGGCCAGCTGGTTGCCGTTCAGCAGCGCCGAACCCAGGCCTTCGGGCAGCAGAAGCATGGTCGTGGTGTAGTGGGTGCCGTTGAGCGAAACCGTCCATGCCAGGTCCTTTTTCCGGATAAGATCAATGCCCAGTTCCACTTCGAAGCCGCGGTTCCTGATCTTGGCCGAGTTCCGTCCGATGGTGTTTTGTCCCAGCGAGAAGGCAATCGGCTGGTTGATGATGGCATTCACGTTGTCGCGGTTGTACCAGTCCACCGTACCGTGCACGATATTGAACAGGTCAAAGTCGATGCCCACATCGAGCGTATGATTGTTTTCCCAGGTGAGGTACTCGTTGACGTAGGCATTCGGATTGATATTGTAGCTTGCCGGGACGCCCTGTCCGTTAACGGCCTCCTGGTAGTTGGCGCCGTAACCCCATGTCTGGTAGGTGGCATACGTGGGTACGCCGTTCTGGTTACCGATCACACCGTAGCTGGCACGCAGCTTCATGTTGTTCAGCCAGTTTTCCGCCGGTTTCATAAATTCTTCACCGGAAAGCCGCCAGCCGCCGCCGACCGACCAGAACGTACCCCAGCGCGTGTTATTGTACTTGAACTTGGAGGAACCGTCCCGGCGCAGTGAAGCCGTCACATAGTACCTGTTGTCATACATGTAATTGGCGCGTCCCAGATAGCTTTCCATCGCGAACTTCTCGGATCCTCCGCCCGGTTCCGACATGCGGTCGCCCGTATAGTGGCCGACGAAGTTGACATACGTAATGAAGCCGGGTATCAGTTCATTCGTGGAGCGGTAGTACATCCATTCGCGGGA
>JAISEZ010000117.1 GCA_031263835.1 Tannerella sp. | reverse complement strand
GAGATGAAAGATATTTTAAGTTTTTCAACATCAATTTGTGGGTGTTTTTTACCTGTTTTGAACGAAAAACAATGAGTAATGTTAACGAATTTAAGAAATAAAAATCTTCCGACCACGACTGGGATTTATCCCGGTGGTGACGGTGCGCCTCTCTCCGAACGCCGTCAGGTGTTACCCTCACTGAGCATTCCGGCAGGCGGGTAACTCCTCCGGAGTTAAGAAAAGAAGATGCATTTTCCCGCCCACCGGGATAAATCCCGGCGTTATTCACAGGTTACGCCTACGGCGTGATGCGACATTTTGAAATGCACCGTTGCAAGATGCTCGAGGTACGCGGGCACGGACAGATGTACGCCAGTTTCCGCGACGGGGCGACGCCGGACTCCGCCCTTGCGACTGCCGATTCGCATTAACCACTAACCACTAATCACTAATTATGACTATCTTTGCTGCACATAATGTAGTTAAAACAAGTACAACAATGAACGGAAAACTATTGAAAACGGCGGGTCTGACGGCTGTGGTTGTTGCCTGTCTGGGCGGGAGCCGGAGCGTTGCCGCCTCCGGGCTTGTCCTGGAGAGAGACCATACGCAGGTCGTTCTTGCCGATTACATGAAAACCAACCGTCCGCCCAAATCCGAACGGCTGTTTTCCTCCAAAGCCATCGAAAAGGAAATCGTGCGCATCAAGAAACTGCTGACCAACCCCAAACTGGCGTGGATGTTCGAGAACTGCTTCCCGAACACGCTGGACACAACCGTGCATTACCGCGCCATCGACGGCGAGGATGACACGTTCGTTTACACCGGCGACATTCATGCCATGTGGCTGCGCGATTCCGGGGCGCAGGTATGGCCCTACGTACCCTTTGCCCGGCAGGACGAAGGCCTGCGGAAAATGCTCCGCGGGGTCATTCTCCGGCAGTTCAGGTGCATCAACATCGACCCCTATGCGAATGCCTTCAACGACGGCCCCGCCGGCAGCGAGTGGGAGACAGACCTGACCGACATGCTCCCCGAACTGCACGAACGCAAGTGGGAAATCGACTCGCTGTGCTACCCGCTTCGCCTGGCCTTTTACTACTGGAAAACGACCGGCGACAGCAGCATTTTCAACACCGGCGAATGGCTGCGGGCCGTCCGGCGCATCCTGCAGACGTTTCGCGAACAGCAGCGCAGGGAAAATCCCGGGCCGTACAGGTTTCAGCGCGTCACGGCCGTGGCGACCGACACGCAGCCCAACGGCGGACGGGGGAATCCGGTCAGGCCGGTCGGACTGATTGCGTCGGCCTTCCGCCCCTCGGACGACGCAACCGTCCTGCAGTTTCTCGTTCCCTCGAACTTCTTCGCCGTTTCTTCCCTGAAAAAGGCGGCGGAAATCCTGAAAAGCGTCAACCGCGACGAGACGCTGGCCGCCGAATGTACCGCGCTGGCCGGGGAAGTGGCGACCGCCCTTCAGCGCCATGCCGTCTGCTATCACCCGACATACGGATACATCTATGCCTATGAGGTGGACGGCTTCGGCAACCAGCTCCTGATGGACGACGCCAACGTGCCCGGACTGCTCTCCATGGCCTACCTCGGAGACATCGAGGTCAACGACCCGGTCTATCAGAACACGCGCCGTTTCGTCTGGAGCGAAGACAATCCCTGGTTTTTCAGCGGCAGGGCCGGCGAAGGCATCGGCGGGCCGCACATCGGCGATGACATGGTATGGCCCATGTCCATCATGATGAGGGCATTCACCAGCCGCGACGACGGGGAAATCGCCGACTGCCTGCGGATGCTGCTGGCCACCGACAACGAAACGGGATTCATTCACGAATCGTTCCACCGGGACGACGCCGCAAAGTTCACCCGCGAATGGTTTGCCTGGCAGAATACGCTGTTCGGCGAACTGATTCTCAAGCTGGTCGGGGACGGGAAAGTCGAACTGCTGAACAGCCTGTAACCCCGGTCACGAAAAACGGAGGATGAATATGTTTACAATCGAACAGGCGACCGTGCAGGACGTCGAACGGATTCGCCGGATGGCCCTCCGGGTCTTTCCGGACACCTACCGGGAGATTATTTCTCCCGAACAGACGGACTACATGATGGAATGGATGTATGCGCCGGCGCAGATTCGCCGGCAGATGGAGGAGGGACAGGTGTACCTGATTCTCCTGAAAGACGGCGAAGATGGCGGCTATGCCTCAGTGGAGCGGCAGGAGAAAGACCTGTTTATCCTGCAGCGGCTGTACGTTCTCCCCGCTTTTCAGGGCTGTCAGGCCGGGCGGTTTCTGTTTGACGAGGCGGTGAAATACATTCGCGAAGTGCATCCGGAGCCGTGCGTGATGGAGCTGCACGTGAACCGTTACAACAGGGCGGTTCACTTCTACAGGCGCATGGGCATGTCCGTCGACCGGGAAGGCGACTTCCCGATTGGCAACGGATTCTATATGAACGACTATATAATGAAACGGGTGATTAGTGAGGAACATGAATCAGTAGTTAGTAGTTAGTAGACAGTAGTTAGTAGAATGAGAAGCTTTTTGCCGCTTGTACGGGCGAAAGCATTTCGCCCCTACTAACTACTAACTACTATCTACTAACTACTAACCAATGATTAGCGAGATGAAAAAGGTTTTGACGGTTCTATTTATGCTTGCCTGTGCCGGAAGCGTATATGCACAGGAGGTGGTGCCTGCCGCACCCGACAGCAGCAGGGAGAAGACGAATCCGGCGGGCGATACGCAGTTACATGTTACGGACTTGAAACCGGACAGCCGGACAACTCCGGAGATTCATTTTCCGCCGGTACGGGACTATGCACGGATATACGAAGGCGCATTTTCGACAGCGGTCAATTCGTCTTATTATCTGTACAGAACGGATGAGGTGATGCCCGGACTGATGTTTTCGCAGCGTCTGGATGCGGGCCTGTCCCTTCCGGTGAATGAGGCGCTTTCGATAAACGCCGGTGTGTATGCCATGAAATACCTGTTCAACTTCGGCCCCGGCCCCCAATACACCGGCGGAGTTCACCTTCAGGCGGATTACCGGCTGGCGCCCTGGCTGACGGTCGGCGCATACGGGCAGTATGTCGCAGGACAGAAGTCGATGCTTCCTCCGCCGTTCGTTCCCCAAAGCGTGGTTGGCGTCACGGGCACGGCCATGTTCAACCGCACGTTCGGCGTGACCGGCGCTGTCGGAAAAGCATTTGACCCGTGGACAGGCCGATGGCGTCCCGTGTATGGCATTGCTCCCGTAATCAATCTCAATTCGCTGTTCAAGTGAATCATGGGAATAATTATGAATTATATACGCGCAGGACGGTTTTGTGCATGAATATAAAGAATATATTATCAACACGGAGACACGGAGAACACGGAGAAAGGCACGGCGGAACGCCGTTTCTCCGTGTCCTTTGTGCAGAAAAAGAGATTGCCCGGAGGCCACAGAGAAGGAACTTCGTTCCGCGGAACAGCGAATCTCCGTGTCCTCCGTGCCTCCGTGTTGATAATTTATATTCCATTTATAAGCCCTGACGGGCTATTCCTATCTCGAACTCCCGGCAGCATCCGTCCGGAGTTGAGTATCGACTCCGCCCGGAGTCGAGTGTCGACTCCGTCCGAAGTCGAGTGTCGACTCCGCCCGGAGTTGAGTGTCGACTCCGCCCGAAGTCGAGTGTCGACTCCGCCCGGAGTTGAGCGTCGACTCCGCCCGGAGTTGAGTGTCGACTCTGTCAAAAGTTGAAATGATGAGATGAACACAGTCTCCGATACGGTTTTGTGCATTGCCCGTCGGGCATTCATATCCATAGAACGGAATATCCGCAAGGCCGCTTTATTGCCCGTCAGGGCATTCATCGCTATGGATTTCCCCTGACGGGAAATAAAAGGGCTCTATAACGAATTGTGTGGGTAAAGAGATTTATATACAGACAAAGTCAATGATTGCTTATACCTGACGCGATATGGTTCTGTGCACCGGCACGATGGCAGTTTCTACCGGAAATACTGAATTTTTGAAACACGGAGACACAGAGAACACGGAGGCCGGTTCTCCGGCGGAA
>JAISEZ010000075.1 GCA_031263835.1 Tannerella sp. | reverse complement strand
CTGCGCCCTGAAAGGGCAATATATCCATTTTCACAACCCCGTTTCATTCCAATGGATGGTGACGGAAGGTATGTTGCCCTTTCAGGGCGCAGGGCGGGGTGTGCCCGTCCATACCCGGGGCGTTGCCACCGGGCTGGGTTATATCGGGCTTTCAGCCCTTCGTTGCTACTACTGATTCGCATGATTAATGATTAGTGATTAATGACCGGCGGTTAGTGATTCCGGGCTGTTGAACAGCCGGTCGCTCAGCGCCTGTAACGCTTTCTGCTTGTCGGAGGCCCTGACCAGCAACGAAACGTTGTAGTTGCTGCCTCCGTAGGATATCATGCGTACGGGAATGTCTTTCAGCGCATAGACAATGCGCGATTCAAAACCGACATTGTCCCACTCCAAATCGCCGACAACGCAGATGATTGTCAACTCCCGGTCAACCGTCACCGTGCCGTATTTCTTGAGGTCGTTGACGATTTCGTCCAGATGCTTGCAGTTGTCGATGGTGACCGATACGCCGACCTCCGAGGTGGCCACGACGTCTATCGGCGTCCCGTGGTTTTCGAAAATCTCGAACACCTTGCGCAGGAAACCGGTGGCCAGCAGCATCCGTCCGCTCTTAATCTTGATGGAGGTGATGTTGTCCTTGGCGGCCACGGCCTTGATTTTTCCCTTCTCGGTTTCGTTGGAGATGGTGGTGCCGATGGATTCCGGCTGCATGGTGTTGAGCAGGCGGACGGGAATGTTGCTCAGCTTGGCGGGCAGGATGCAGGTCGGATGCAGGATTTTGGCGCCGAAGTAGGCCAGTTCGGCCGCTTCGTCGAAATGCAGCTGCCGCACGGGCAGCGTCTGCGTCACGTAACGCGGGTCGTTGTTGTGCATCCCGTCGATGTCCGTCCATATTTGGATTTCGTCGGCGTGGACGGCCGCGCCGACGAGCGAGGCGGTGTAGTCGCTGCCGCCGCGCTGCAGGTTGTCGACGGCGTTATAGGCGTTGCGACAGATAAATCCCTGGGTGATGTATAACTCCGCGTCCGGATGCTTTTCCAGCAGCGCCGTCAGTTTTTCACGGATGAAAGACGGTTCCGGTTCGGCGTTTTTGTCTATCCGCATGAACTCCAGCGCCGGCAGCAGTACGGAACGGACGCCCGTCTCCTGCAGGTACAGGTTCATCAGCCCGGTCGAAAGCAATTCCCCCTGCGCCAGGATGATTTTCTCCTCGAACACGGTGAACAGATGCTTCATGAACGAACGGATGTAATCGAAACGGTCGGAAATCAGTTTCCGGGCCAGCTGCCGGTATTCTTCCGTGCGATACAGTTCGTCGAGCAAGTCCAGGTATTTCAGCAGTAACTTGCCGGCGACTTCGCTGGCCCCGTCCGGATTCTTTCTGTAGAGATAATCCGAAATCTCGACCAGGGTGTTGGTTGTCCCCGACATGGCGGACAGGACCACGATTTTGGGAGCGCCGCCGCAAATCAGCCGGGCCACTTCTTTCATGCGCTGCGCCGACCCGACGGATGTTCCGCCAAACTTTAAAATTTTCATACTCCTTTTATTTCAGTCATTCAGTAAATCCCGTCACATTCAATTCGTACAGACTGCCTTTTTCGCAGCGGACGACGCGTGCCGGCAGGTTATCCACAAGCGTATAGTTGTGCGTGGTCATGACGACGGATTTCCCGTTCTTGCAGATGTCATGCAGCAGCTGGACGATTTGCAGTCCCGTTTCAGGGTCTAAGTTCCCGGTCGGCTCGTCGGCCAGGATGAGCTTCGGGTTGTTCAGCAGCGAACGGGCGATGGCCACGCGCTGCTGTTCGCCGCCCGACAGTTCGTGCGGCATCTTGTAGCCCTTGTTCTGCATCCCGACCTGCGTCAGTACCTCCCGGATTCGCATCTGGATATCGTTTCGCTTTTTCCAGCCGGTGGCCTTCAACACAAATTCCAGATTCCGGACAATGGTCCGGTCGGTCAGCAGCTGGAAATCCTGAAAGACGATGCCGAGCTGCCGGCGCAGGTAGGGAATTTCCCGGTTCCGTATCTTCCGCAGGTTGTAACCCATGACGCTCGCCTGACCTTCGCGGATGGGAATTTCGCAGTACAGGCTCTTGAGCAGACTGCTTTTCCCTGCGCCGACCCGTCCGATGACGTACATAAATTCATTGTTGCGCAGCTTCAGCGAAGCGTTCCGCAGGACGATGTTCTCGTCCTGACACAGCGTGATATTTTCCAGCTGAAGCAAAAAGTCTTCTTCCATAGGATTCACTCCTTATGTCTTTTCTGCAGTTCCCGCGCCAGGTCTTCCAGCCGGAAACCCTTGCCCGCGAGCAGCACAATCAGATGATACATCAAATCGGAGGCTTCGTAAAGGAAGCCGTCCTCCGTACCGTTGACGGCTTCGATGACGGTCTCCACCGCTTCCTCGCCGACTTTCTGCGCCATGCGGTTGATGCCTTTCCGGAACAGCGAAGTGGTGTACGAATCTTCCGGCATCTCCTCGCGGCGGCGGTCGATAAAGTCCTGCAGATATTTCAGGAAAAAGATGCCGGCCGCATTGCTTTCACCGAAACAGGTATCCGTACCGGTGTGACACACCGGGCCGTCGGGACGCGCCCGGATAAGGAGCGTGTCGCTGTCGCAGTCTGTCAGGATTTGCACCACGTGCAGGAAATTTCCGCTTGTCTCGCCATTCGTCCAGAGCCGCTGCCGCGTCCGGCTGAAAAAGGTCACTTTGTTTGTTTCAAGCGTTTTCCGGTAGGCCTCTTCGTTCATGAAGCCCAGCATCAGCACCTGCCGGGTTTGCGCATCCTGAATAATGGCGGGTATCAGGCCGCCCGATTTAGTAAAGTCCAGTTCCATACATGCAAAATTCAATTTAGTGATACGAAATAATCAGGATATAACCGTTCGTTTTCCCGATACATCAGGAAGTTTTCCGGTCGTGTCGAGAGGTTTTCTCGACATGTCGAGAAGTTTTCCGGTTGTGTCGAGAAGTTTTCCCGACATGTCGAGAAGTTTTCCGGTCGTGTCGGGAAGTTTTTTAATTGCATATTCTTCATCCCGAAACACTGTTACAGGTTGATTTTTCATTACCGGGTAACGGTTCGCCGTCGTCTTCGAGGCGGACGTTAATGCCCCGGGAGCGAAGTTCGCGCTTGAGCCGGCGAATGTCGATTTCCCCGAAATGGAACACGCTGGCGGCTAACGCGGCATCGGCCTTTCCGACGGCAAAGACGTCGTAGAAATGAGCTGTTTTACCGGCGCCGCCCGACGCGATGACAGGGATGTGCAGGCGTTCGGCCAGCGTGGCCAGCGCGTCGCTGGCATAGCCGTCCTTCACGCCGTCGTGCGTCATGCTGGTAAACAGAATCTCGCCGGCGCCGCGGGCTTCCGCTTCTTCCGCCCATGGAAACAGGCGCCTTTTCGTCGCGATGCGTCCCCCGTTCAGGTAGCAAATCCAGTCGTCCTGTTCGCGGTTGGCGTCGATGGCGACGACGCAGACCTGACTGCCGAAATGGCGCGCGATTTCGTCAATCAGTTCCGGCCGGCGAAGCGCGGCGGAATTGACGGACACTTTGTCGGCGCCGGCGTTCAGCAGCCGTTCGACGTCCGACAGTTCATGAATGCCGCCGCCGACCGTAAAGGGAATGCTGAGGTTGGCCGCCACACGTTTGACCAGTTCCGTAAAGGTCTTCCGTCCTTCGTGCGAAGCGACAATATCGAGATACACCAGCTCGTCCGCTCCCATGCGGCTGTAGCTGGCGCCCAGCTCTACCGGGTCGCCGGCATCGCGGAAGTTGACGAAATTAACGCCTTTGACGGTCGTGCCGTCTTTTACATCCAGACAGGGAATGATTCTCTTTGCCAGCATATCAGTCAATCTTTTGACCTGTCCGTAAAACGGAGCAGGTCGTTCAATGCAATACGTCCTTCGTAAAGGGCTTTTCCAAAAATCACGGCGGGAATGCCTGCCGCCTCCAGCTGTTCCAGGTCTTCGACCGAACTGACGCCGCCGCTGGCAATCAGGTACATTTCCGGCAGGGCTTCACGGATTTCGCGGTAGAGCATCGTTGCCGGGCCTTGCAACATGCCGTCGCGGCTGATGTCGGTGCAGACGGTTTGGGTGATTCCCCGGCCGTGCCACGCTTCCAGGAAGGGCAGCAGCTCGCTGTCGGTAGTGTCCCGCCAGCCGTTGATGGCAATCCGCCGCTCCTTCACGTCGGCGCCGAGTATGATTTTCCGGCTTCCGAAACGGTTCAGCCACGAAAGGAACGTTTCCGGTTCACGGACGGCGATGCTGCCGCCCGTCACCATCTGCGCCCCGCTCTCGAAGGCGATTTCCAAATCGCCGTCGCGTTTCAGTCCGCCGCCGAAATCAATCACCAGCGCCGTGCGCGTGGCCAGCCGTTCCAGTACGCGGTAATTGATGATGCGCCCTTCGCGGGCGCCGTCCAGGTCAACGACGTGAAGCCGGCGCAAGCCGTGTTCTTCAAAAGCCCGGGCCACTTCGAGAGGGTCTTCGCCGTACACTTTCTTCGAACCGTAGTCGCCCTGCGTCAGGCGGACGCACTTGCCGTCAATCAAATCAATCGCGGGAATCAGTTCCATCATGCTATGAAAGGTTCAGGAAATTGGATAATATCGTTTCACCCGTGCGACCGCTTTTTTCGGGGTGAAACTGCACCGCGTAAAAATTGGCTTTGCGCATGGCTGCGCTGAAAGGGTGAATATAGCCGGTTTCGGCAACCGTCTCGTCCGTCACCGGCACATAATAGCTGTGGACAAAGTACACAAAACGGCCGTTCAATGCCGCGGAAAACAAATCGCTCCGCACGCCGGTCACCGTGTTCCAGCCCATGTGCGGTATCTTGTCGGCGTGTTGCCGGGGGATGAAGCGTTTCACGTCCGCGTCGAAAATGCCGAGGCAATCGACATCGCCTTCTTCCGAATGGCGACACATCAGCTGCATCCCGATGCAAATACCCAGCACCGGCTGTTTCAGGTCTCTGATGACCCGGTCCAGTTTGCGTTCGCGCAAATACCGAATTGTTGTGCTGGCCTTTCCCTGACCGGGAAAAATGACTCTGTCCGCTTTCCGAATCCGTTCGGGACTGTCGGTAATTTCCGGCGTGACGCCCAGCCTCTGAAGACCGTAATCCACCGAACGGATATTACCGGCATTGTATTTGATAATCACCACATCCATTGTCTCTTTGTTTTACGCTTCCGTCCTCCGTTCCCCGTACCGGACAGCTGGCGTTCTCGCGGACAAAGGTACGAAATAAATATGAGAATGAGGGCATTCATTCGCGTTCGCCTTATTCTACCGGCTGCTGTTCATTCTCTGCATGGAAACAAAAGCACGGCATTTATTGAGGCCGTCGCTGCTGTTTCTTCAATTTGCCGACGGCATTTTCCAGCGATTCGGCGGGTTCGATGATGTTGTAGGCCCCCCAGAAATCATCGTCGAAATAGGCCGATACTTCCTGACTCAGGGACTGCCTGATGGAAAAGGCTTCGCCGGCGGGTATCTTCCGGATGTTTTCTTCCTGACTGTCCGTAATGACCGTCTCGTCGACGATGGTATAGTTCGTCGCAAACAGTCTCCGTCTCCAGTCGCACTTGAAGCGAATCTCGTTGCGGATGTAGTTTAAGTACGTCCTGCCGCCGTGCTGTCTGTATGTGACGACATAGGAAACCTCTTCCGGCGAGAATCGCAGTCCGGAGGGCTTGTCCTTCAGGATGACGCTGATTACTTTCAGCCGGTCTTTCATGTCCATGCTAAATTCGGCGCGGGTGAAGGCAAGGGTTTCCCGGTCGATGTAGAACGTGCCGGAATAGAGGGGTACCGGCAGGGCGACCTGCGGCTGGAAGTGTACCACGTACTGCAGGCGGTCGTCGAGCGAGGTCGCCTCTCCCATCCTGTACGAATAGCAGGGCAGCGCTTCGCCGGACAGTAACAGATCCGGGTTTTTGACTACATCCATGTAAACGGCCATGTTCGGCCCGCCAAGGAACTTCACATTCAGCGTGTCGCCCGGCTTCGGACTGACCAGTTTCCGCCCTTTCAAGACCTGTATCCGGTCGTTTTCGACGTCTGCAACCCGGTAGGAATTTTTGTAGATACGCACGACGGCTTCCGAAATGTGGATGTACCTGTGTCTTTTTTGAATCGTTTCCCGGTAAAAGCCGGTAAGCAGGTTCGGGTTCATGCTGTAATTGAGTTCCAGCTTGCTCAGCGCCGCTTTTATCAGGTCGCGCGGATGCTGCCAGCTGAATACTTCAACCTCACTCAGCTGGAACGATTGCGGCTTGATGAAGCAGGTCTGTTGATTTTGCCCCCGGGAGACGCGGATGCGCGTATTGTAATAGCCGAGGCAGGACAGTTCGATTTCATTTGCCTTCGAGTCGGCAGGCAGTTTAAGGGTAAATACCCCGTCTTCGTTGGTGACGGTTCCGATGCGGGTACCCACCGCCGTGACGCTGACATGTTCGACGGCCTTCCTGCTGTAAAAGTCTTTTACCGTCCCGCTGACAGTGATGTAACCGGCTGATTCCTGCGCGTTCATGAAAATCGCGCCGCTCAACAAAACCGATAAAAGCAGGAAAAACACCGGTCTCCCGTACCCTCCGCCGGAG
>JAISEZ010000053.1 GCA_031263835.1 Tannerella sp. | reverse complement strand
GTGATCATCCAGAGCGTAGCCGTAGCCAGCGTCTGGTTTGCCCAGGCGAAATACCGCCAGATGATGTCGAAATTGATTTGCAGCAGGATAAATCCGGCGAGGAAAAGGGGCAGCGATATCCAGATGCGGTTCAGCAGTTTCTTTTGTCCGTAGTGCAGGAAATCGGCCACGATCAGCCGCGCGGAACGAAACGCCGTGTCGCCCGACGTGATGGGTGCGGCGATGACCCCGGCAATGGCCAGCAGACCGCCGATTTTCCCCAGCCACGAATCGGCTATTTTCTGCACCACCACGGCCGCATTGTTCCCGTTTGCCTCCAGAAAGGCGTGCAGCCCGCCCACCGAACCGAAAAAGCTCATCGCGGCAGCCGCCCATATCAGGGCCACGACCGCTTCCGTAATCATGGCGCCGTAGAACACTCGCCGTCCCTGCTTTTCATTTTTCAGACACCGCGCCATCAACGGTGATTGCGTGGCATGAAAACCGGATATGGCGCCGCACGCAATCGAAATAAACAGCATCGGGAAAAGGGGATAGTGCCCGGCGTCCGGGTGCATGTTATAGAGATTGCCCGGCGTGGCTTCCGGAACGGGCGCATGATTCCATATCAGCGCATAGCAGATACCCACCGCCATGAACAGCAGGGCTGCGCCGAAAACGGGATAGATTTTCCCGATAATCTTGTCGATCGGCAACAGCGTCGCCAGCACATAATAGATGAAAATCACAACCACCCACCACGTATAATCCATCCAGATCGGCGTCAGGTCGGCCAGCAGCCGGGCGGGGCCGGCAATGAACACCGCTCCGACCAGAATCATCAGTACCACGGTAAAGCCCCGCATGAACTGTCTGAACGCTCCGCCCATATATTTCCCGCCCAGTTCGGGCAGGCTCATTCCGTTGTTGCGCAGCGACATCATCCCCGACAGGTAATCGTGCACCGCGCCGCCGAAAATACTGCCGAACACGATCCACAAAAACGCCGACGGGCCATACACCGCACCCATCACTGCCCCGAAAATGGGGCCTAACCCCGCAATATTCAGGAACTGTATCAGAAACACCTTCCAGCATTTCATCGGGACATAATCCACTCCGTCGGTAAGGGCATAAGCCGGGGTTTGCCTGTCCTTCTCCATCCCGAAAATCCGCTCCACAAGTGTGCCGTAAATCACGTAGCCGCCTATCAGCAGCGCAATCGAAACAAAAAAAGTAATCATCGGTATCTGTCATTTTGCGGGCAAAGGTAAAAAATAATCCCCATTATACTGCACGCAACGCCGGTTAATGATGAGTAAGTGATGCGAAATAAACAGGATATAATAGTGTCGTCTCTGCGGGACCTGGCAAGCAGAGGGACGGAGGAAGCACTGTCCCGGCAGGACGGGCAAAACAGGCCCTGCAAGGTAGGATGTTCAAATCTCCCTACCTTGCAGGGCTTGGTGAATGTGGCGTCGTCCTGTTCGTAGGGCGTTGCCCAGTCGTGTTCGGAAGATTTCAAATACTGTTCAGTATCATTATTTTACCGTATCTTTGCCGCAAAAAAAGCCATGTCCATATTTACAGAGCACAAAACCGATTTGCCGGATTTGATCAAATTGATTCCGGAAGAATTATTTTCCGGCATAGCGGCAGATACACAGGCGGATTACTGTTCAAAGGTACTGTACGGGAAGGTGATGTGATAACCTGCAAATCAGTAGATGTCAAATTGCCACGATGCTTCGGAAAGCAGTCGGATATTTGATCGTATTGAGTTTGTGTCAGTTTCATCTCGCACAGGCATATATTTTTTGTCATTTATGCAAATACGCCCTAACTACTATTTCCTGATTCCCCTTTCCGTTGCCGTCATGAGTTCTTCCCAGGCGTCGGCCACATCCGCCATCCTGTGGAAAAGCAGGTCGGCGCCGGCATCCAGCAGACAGGCGTCGGACAGGGGGCCTGTATTTACGGCAATGGTAAACAGTCCGGCGGCATGGGCAGAGGCAATGCCCAGAGGTGCATTTTCCACCGCCATCACTTCCCGCGGATGCCAGCGCCCTTTGGCCAGCGCCATCAGGTAAGGTTCCGGATGCGGTTTGCCGTGTTTCACGTCGAAGGCCGTTACCATCCGGTCGCGACGGAAGGCGATGCCCGGAAACGTCCGGTTCAGCCTGTCCAGCAGGTCGGCGTGCCCCGAACCGGTCACGACCATCGTCGCAAGACCGCTTTCCGTGACTTTCTTCAACAGGTCGTACCCTCCCGGCATCGGCGCCGGTTCGGGCAGGGAACGAAACACATCCTTTTTCTCGTCGTAAAGGGCGTCAATCTCCCGGTCGGAGAGGGAAATGCCCTCCCGGTCGCAGACCAGCCGGATGGTAGCGGCGCCTGTCCGTCCCTCGTTCAGGTAGGCGTCTTCCCGCGAAAAACGGTAGCCGCAGTCCGTCATGACGGACACCCACGCCTCCGCATGATTGGGCATGGAATCGTATAACACGCCGTCCATGTCGAACAGTATGGCCTTCAAGTCCATGCGTTCGTAGCGGCTGGCGGCTAAAAAGGCCTGTATTGCCTGCCGGCAGGTCATACGATATGTTTAATATGTTTATACAGGTCATCCATATACTTGCGGGCAGCTTCAGCGTCCTCGACGGGCGGCGACCAGGGCGCCAGGTTGTCCGGCGTCAGCGGCGCAAACGGGCCTTGCTTGACTTCGTAAAGCACCGTGCCCGTTTCCAGCACCAGCAGGCCATGCCATACGCCGGCGGGAATTTCTCCGCCGTAGCAGCCGCGCCGCGGGTCGAGCAGAAGCGTGTCCGTGATGTTTCCCTCTCCGTCGAAAAGAAACAGCGCAATCCTGCCCCGCAACAGCAGGAATATCTCGCGTTTGTCCGGACGGCAGTGCCGGTGGGGACGCAGATACGTGCCCGGTTCCATTGCGTTCAGCAGACGGTTGACGGGGTCGTTCAGGTCTTCGTGGAAATTGAAGTTCATCCGCAGGCGCGGCGAACTTTTCGCTCCGGCGGTCGTTTCGTCCAGCAGAGCCTCATTGATTATCTTCATTCCGTTTTGAGTTTTTGTCATACGTTTTTACGGTTTGTATTTCGACTTCCGCAGAATCTCCCGGTAATCCCCGTCATTCATCAGGTTTTCCAGCGAGACATGCGTCCTGTCCATGTATTTCGTTACAATCTGCCAGCCAATCCATACGCCGAGATTCCCCGGCGCGCCGTCGGCAACGAACGTCGAAGGCGCATCGGAAAAATACCTGCCGACCGTCGCCGCGTCCGGCGTGTACAGGTGTTTGCGTTCAATCATCAGGCGCCAGACCGCTTTTTCGTTTTGCCTGCACCACTGATATTCCGCCGGCGTGTAGCCCATCCACATTTCCGGGATAAGCTGCGGACAGGCCTGATAGAGGATGTATTTGATTTTTCCTTCATAAATCATGCGTTCCAGCAGGATGCGTCCGTCGCCCCTGAAGGGATATTCCGACAGCAGCCAGGCCGTCAGGCAGTCGGGGACGACGTAGGCCCGCTCCATCCGGCGAAGCCGGCCGGCATGGAAGAAATCCCGGTAAAGCGGATAGTCGGCGCCGAGGTATTTGTCAATCGAGAGGGAAAGCAGGCTGTCGGCCACAATGACGTTCTGCTGCAAGCCGGACACGTGCAGGTAAACCGCCGGTATCTGCATCTCCGGAAACCGGCTTTGCAGGAAACGGAAACCGTTCCCCAGTTCGTTTTCGACGGTTTCCACGTCTTCATACTGTATCAGCGCATCCCGGTAAAGCCGGTTCAGCGCCGGTTCGGCGTAGTAGTTGAGCAAACGCTCGAACAGAGCGGACGTCTGCATGTTGTCCGTCCGGAAAAGGCTCTTTCCGATGACCTTCAGCAGAGGCGCATAACCGGCTGCTATCTCTTGCTGCAACGCCGGCGTATCCGTCCGGAGCAACCGATAGAAATCCCGGTCGAAACGCCGGACAGGTACCGGACCTGCCGTGACGTTCCGCCCGTTCGGGTCACAGCCCGTCTGCGGGGCGGACGCTGCAAGGAGAAGGATGAACAGGAGTGTACGGAACAGTTTCACGGGCCGTTATTTTTTCAGTAAGACGGTAATCCGGAGCGCCAGGTCGAAAAAAATCATTTTGGCATGACCGTTCCGGGCGATATGCAGCTCCGCCGTGGACAGTTCACTGACGAAATCAAACACGTTTCGCTCGTTTACATACGCCGCAAACCGTTCGGAAAAAGTCTGTTCCGCCGCAGTCATGTAGTTCATTTCGCCGGCATTGAAACGGCAGGCGAAATTCTCGCGAATCAGACGCTGGCAGAAGGAGAGGAAATTCTTCTGCCGTTCCCTTCCGATTCCGGCCATGTCGTCCGCGAAGGCTCTCATTTCTTTCACGTTTCGCGCCCATGAGTTGCGCATGACGCGAATGAACTGTTGCAGGAAAAACTCGTTTTCCTCGCTGATGTGGATGTTTTCCATCATCCGGAGATAATCCCCGTGCGACAGGCGCGCCTGCCGCAGAGCCTCCTCTGCCGGAAGCTCGCCGGGCGGCTGCTCCAGCGTCTTCGCCAGCGCTTCCGCCGCAATGGGGCCGACATTGATTCGCTGTGCACGCGACAGGACGGTGCCCAGTATCCGGTCAGGCTCTTCCGACACCATAAATATCAGGGTATTCTGCGGCGGTTCCTCAATCATTTTCAGCAGCTTGTTGGCGCAGGTCGGGTGCATCCGTTCCGGCATCCAGATGAACAGCACGCGAAAGGTCGCTTCATAGATTCGCAGGCTGAGTTTGTGGAGGATATCATTGCTTTCCCTCGCATAGATAAGCGCCTGCTTGTTCAGCGCATCCATGTGGCTTAACCACAGGTTCAGGTCGAAATACGTGTGAGTGGCCAGAAAACTGCGCCATTCCGGCAGGTAATCGTCGCAAATCTGTTTTTTCCGTTCCTTCACGGCGACTATCGGGAAGATGAAATGAAGGTCGGGATGTATCAGTCCGTTGTACTTGAGGCAGGAAGGGCAGCGTCCGCAGGCGTCCGTTTCCGACCGTCCGGTGCAGTTCAGGTAGCGGGCGTAGGCCAGGGCGAGCGGAAACGCACCCGTTCCGGCCTTTCCGCAGAAAAGCCGTGCATGAGGTACCGTCCCCTCATGCGCCGACCGAATCAGCTGCCGTTTCAGTTCGTCCTGTCCGATGATGTCTCTGAAATACATGTTTACAGCATTACAAAATCGGATTCCTGAAAACGGGCGACTTCGGTTTCCCAGCGTTCCCTGACAAACCGGCCGTGCAGCGGATGAGCGGTGTAGGCGTCGAACGCAGCCCGGTCGTCGAACTTCATCAGGAAACCGTACTGAAAGTCGTTTTTGGGACTGCACTGGCGGTATGCCTGAAAGTCGCGTACGCCGGGAACGCCGGTCAGTATCCGGCAGCCGTCGTCAAGGAATTTCTTCGCTTCGGCCGAATCTGCCGGATGTTTCAGGTCAAAAATCACCGTGTGCATGATTTCTCCGCTTTTCAGGGCCGCGGAAGCCGTGCTGCAGC
>JAISEZ010000048.1 GCA_031263835.1 Tannerella sp. | reverse complement strand
GGCAGTACGGTTATCCGCTTGGCTGTGCCTGCGAAGCATTACGCATCGACCTGTGGATGGAAAATGCGACGCAGATAAAACATTCATCAGGACTTAACCGCGGTAAGAACGACAAACTGGACGCCCGTAAAATAGCCGCATACGCGATTCGTTTTCAGGATAAAGTCCGTCTGTTTTCCCTGCCGGAAAAGCACCTGTCAACGTTAAAACAGCTTGTCGGCGAACGCGATATGTACATGTGCGATAAAGGTAAATATCGGGGGCAGCTTACCGATCAGAAGCGGTTTATGAACCCGGATGATTACCAGGACAAAGCCCGGCGTAAGGACATGGTGCTGAAGGAACTGGAGGTAGCTATCGATGAAATTGAAGTCAAAATCCGGGAGCTGACAGACAGCGATAAAGCGCTGAAGCGTCAGCACGAATTACTGCTTTCCGTAGACGGGGCAGGCGAAAGAACTGCGGTTAAGATGATTGTAGAAACCAACGCATTCTGTGATTTTGACAGTGCACGCAAGTTCTGCTGCCATGCCGGAGTTGCTCCGTTCAGATATGATTCCGGCTCATCGGTACGCTCCCGGTCTAAAGTCTCCAACCGGGCGGACAAAAGTATTAAAGCGCTTTTGCACATGGCTGCCCTGAGCGCTGCAATCAGGATGAAAGGAGAATTAAATGATTATTATCTCCGAAAAATGGCTGAAGGTAAAAACAAAATGCTGGTGATAAACGCTGTAAGGGGTAAACTCGTATTGCGTATGTTTGCCGTGATTAAAAATAACAGTTTTTATGAAAAAAATTATGCCTTTTGCTTGCATAAATCATAAGAATACGGGATTCCCGACCACTATGACCGGGATTTGCTACCTACATGTCATCCCGATGGGATTTTCAACCACTATGACCGTGATTTTCTACCGACATATCACTCATACGGGATTTTCAACCGTCATGACCGTGATTTTCTACCAACACATCATCCCGATAGGATTCTCGACCCCCATGACACCCGCTTTTCACTTTCAACTGTAAAAAACTCTCAACTTGCCACTTTTAAGTGCAAAAAAAACCGTATCAGATAACTTTTTTTTTGTTTTTGCTTTGTTTATCAAAAAAATGTCATACATTTGCACCCGTATTGGGTATTTAATAATAGAATCAGATGACCGTAATCGTTAAAATGACATATTCGTCCTCACGTGAGTTTACCGGCGCATTCGTGCCGGGCGGCTCCGGATATCCGGTGGGGAGATACGATAATATAATGTACGGGCATACGCGCACGCGCGTGACCGTTCCGGCAGCTATGGCGGGACGTTCCTGCGATACGGAGCCGGACGGGAGCATCCCGCAGGCGAAACCCGGTCGTCCCCCGTACAACATCATTGACTGTCATACGAAAGGAGTCTTTGCGACGTCGCTATGTACTTTACTGTCATATTACTACATTGCTTTGGGCGACGTCGCAGACGCCTTTCCACGCTCCCGGACAACCCTTCGTACACGCAGGAACTTTCCGGCCCGGCACAGAGGCTTCCCGATCCGGCACGGAAACTTCCCGGCACGGTACGGAGACTTCGTGATCCGGGACAGAAATTTCCCGACCCGGTACGGAGACTTCCTGTCCCGGCGCAGAAACTTCCCGGCCCGGAGCGGAGACTTCCTGATCCGGTACGGAAACTTCCCGACCCGGTACGGAGATTCCCTGTCCCGGTACAGAAACTTCCCGGCCCGGTGCGGAGATTTCCCGTCCCGGTACGGAAAACTCCTGTCCCGGTACGGAGACTTCCCGGCACGGTACGGAAGTCTTATAACCCCCGGCAAAACCTGCGGGATGTCATTACAGAACAAAACGGGGCGAACCTGTGATTCTATGATTCTACAATTCAAGATTAAGCAATGACACATACCAAACATTCATTGTTCCCGCGAACTGTCGAAGCGCAGGTTGCAGACCTGAAGTCGAAGAGGAAGTACCTGGAAGCAAACGCCGGGCGGCTGGGGATCTCACCTGCCGACAGGGCGGAGATCAACGCGAAGGTAGATGCCGTAATCGAGGCTCATGCCAGGACTGTCAATCTCGACACGCGCACGAAGATTGACGTCGCCACCCGGAACTGCGCCATCCGCACGGCGCAGGACACCCTCCGCACGATGATCAACTATTACGTCACCGGCAAGCATAGCGCCACGGAAATGGATTACCTGTTGCTCAACATCCCGCGGCGCGGCCCGCATACGCAACTCTCGCCGCCGGACAGGGCGCCCGGCATCGGACGCATCACCTCAGCAAACATGGCCGTTCTCATCCCGTTCTTCGACGCAGAGACCGGCAGGTACGGCAAGCCCGAAGGCGTACAGTTCATTGAAGTCGCCTTCAAGCTCGACGGAGAAATGCCCGAAGGCCTCTCCGAAATGCCCGGACACAGGGAAGCCTCCGATTCGCCCCTGCGTCTGCAGTTCGAACTCAACGACGACATGAAGGTTGTCTACCTCATCTTACGCTGGGTCGGAACGCGCGGAGACTACGGCCCCTGGTCGAAAATGTACAGGATTATCATCACAAGATGAAACCCGCTAAAGGAAATAACAATTAAACGAATGAGTAAATGAATTATATATACGGAAACAGGGAAAAGGGGAGGGCAGTCACAGCCGCGTACCGTACAGAATACTATACAACAGCAACCAGTGTACGCACTGTGCACTGCTCCCCTGCTCCCTTTCTCAAAAATTCACCCTCAACTGTCAACACTCAATTATCAACTTTCAACAGCAAAGATTATGCAAAACGCTAAAAATCCACTTTTCCCCCGCACCCTCAACGCCCTGGTCAAAGACCTGAACGAGAAGCAATCATACCTGGAAGCAAACGCCGAAAGGCTGGGCATCCCGTCGTCCGAACTGGACGTCATCCGTGAGCAGGTAGACGCCGTAAATGAAGCAAAGGCCGCGACCGACGACCGCGACATGTGCTCGAAGCACGACATCGACGTACGCAACCGCGCCATGCGCACGGCCAAAGGCACCCTGAGACGCGTAACCGGCTATTTCGTCAGAGACAACTCCGACGCCACGTCCGAAGACTGCGAGGTGCTCCACGTCTACCGCCGTTCGAAGGAAGCGCGTCAACTGCTGTCGCCACCCGAATCTGCGCCGGGCATCGGACAGATCTCTTCAAAAGATTCCGTCCTCACCGTCCCCTTCTTCGACCCCGCCACCGGCAGGCGTGGCAGGCCCGAAGGCGTACAGTTCATGGAAGCCGTCTACCGTTTCGGCGGCAAAGCGCCTGCAAGAGCCGAATTTCTGACCGACGGCAGCGTCTGCATCACCGCCTCGCCGATGCGTCTCCCGATGAAACCGGGCGGCAACGTCAAAGTCCTCCACATCGCCTTCCGCTGGATCGGAACACGCGGAGACTTCGGCCCCTGGTCAAAAATCTACAGAGTCACCCTCCTGAAATGAAAAAGCAAAAAATGAACAATGATTAACGAACAGCATAAACAAAAAAGTCATGAATAAATTCAATATAATAAGATGCACACTCCTGTGTATCGCTTTTGCGAGCGCCGTATTTTCCGCCCGCGCGCAGGGCATCGACGACCTGGGCGTCGTATGGAACAAGACCTACGGGCCGGGAACTATCCGAAACATTAAACCCAATCCGAACGACGCAGGATACGTCGCCTGCGGAGAACCCTGGAACAACAGTACCCCTACCGGACAGCAACGCCTCTACGGCATGGTTATTGAATTTGACGAATCGGGCAACGAACTGCGGCGCGCTACGGCACAAATCCCGCAATCCTATATCACAGCCCACACCGTTGACCATGCCGTGGCTTATTTTAACATCGCTTTCAAAACCGATGACGGCGGTTATCTCGCTTTCGGGACACTGCAGAATGTAGACGCGCCTCTAAATGAAAAGGAATACGACTGGTCAACAAGTACCTATGCGAGTTCTCCGCATCTCGTTACCGGAGTCTGGATTGTTAAATTCAACGCCGCTCTGGAGGTTGTAAAAAACACACTGGTCAGAGGCCGGTCGATCATGGGAAACGGATGGCGTACGGCCGGTAATACCTTTCTAGTCGGAGGATTTGACGCAAGTAGGGGAGAAAATCAAAATGCATCTAATAATTCGACGGATATCACGCTTTTGCGCGAATACGACCAGGACGGAGATCTGCTTGTAGACAGGAGAAGTAATTACAGGGAAATAGCTGCGCTGTATAAATATCCCGACAATTCGTTTGTGGCTACAACTCCCGACAGGATTTTACGCATTGATGCATCGCTAAACATAACATCGGCAACATACCTGACCTCTCTTCAATTGCCGGACTTAACTGTTCCATATATACAGGGCGTTTCGCCGACTCAGGACGGAGGACTTTTTATTTCCACCAGACTGCATTCACTTACTGATGTAGTGGACAATTACAAGAAGGGGCTGGGTTTTTACAAACTCGGAAGCAGCGATGCCGTTGAATACTACAAAACCAATGTACCGGGCGACACGTTGTTCTACGCGCCGTTCCTGCTTCCCGGAGGCGACAATCCGCCCAGGTATGTGGGCACAGCAAATTTTTATAACAGCAGCGGAAGCTATACGGGCAATAAAATATACGAGCTTACCGACAACGGCGCGTTCACCTTCCGTGTCGGCGATCCGTATCCCGACGGCACGGCGCTGAAAACCGTCAGCCAGACTGACGGCTTCTTTTCCGTCGGCGGTACCTCTACCGGACTTGCCGCCATTGCCAAACTCTCGACTTGCGCCGCATTCAAGCTCGACGTTGGAAGCACAACCGAAGACCTTCTGCTCTCGCAGTCCGAAACGGTGACATTCGCCGGCCGTACCCTGGGCAACACCTTCTACACCGGCAACAAGGGCACCGTAACCTACAACTGGACGCTGACCGACATCACCCCCGGAGGCGCAGCGGTAACCGGCCTCGGTATCACCTCCGGCAACCAGACCACCAACCCGAACATACCGGCACAGACGTTCACCCTCGCCACGGGCAAAACCGTAGCCGTGCTGCAATACACCGTCACCGCCGTCGACAGCTACAACTACAACAACACCCCGCAGGTCTGCCAGCAAAGCCAGACCATCATGCTGAAAATCATGAACTACCCCGACAACGTCGTCGAAACCGACTGCGCCGTCCCCGTCAACAGCATGACCTGGCTGATAAACACGACGCCGGAGACGCTGGGAGGAAGCAATGTGTCCGTCTACCAGACCCCTTACGTCGGCGACCTGGATGGAGACGGCAACGTCGAAATCGTCGTTGCCAAGTCTTATAACGCCGGCGGCGGCGGTGGCGGCGCTGCTCCCTGGTCATACTATACAAACGGCATTTATGTCTTCGACCGGAAAGACAACACTTCAACGCTGATTGACAACGTACCCAGATTTTCTACCAACGGAAGAGGTCAGATAGGCCTGGCGCGACCGAACGCCACGTCGGAGGGCCTGATTGTCGTTGCCGCTATGAACGGATACCTCTATGCCTATAAAAAGGATGGAACGCCGGCATGGTCTAATGCTAACAATCGCTCGGACAGTGTCTATACAACCCTGGATGTCATCGACAGTGTCGGTACTGTAGGCGTTGGTTTTAAGTCCGCATCCATCATGTTTTCGGATTTCGACGGAGACGGAAACACGGAAATCGTTACGGGCGACCGCATCTTTGACCTTGAGACGGGAAAACTGCTGCTGAATTGCGGATTCCTGAACTTGCAGACTCTTCTGACCCCCAAAGTATCGGTAGCGGATGTAAACCGCGACGGCCAGCCCGAACTGATCTGGGGCGGCAACGTCTATTCCATCCATATTGAGAATCGTAATGGGACATTAAATAATACGTGTACTCTGATGTATTCGGCTGCCGTGGGGGTATCGCATCAAAATTCGGTTACGCTGACTGCTCCCATTGATATTGACCTGGACGGCAATGTGGACATACTTGCCTATGCAGTCGATTCTTTTTATATCTATAACCCGTCAACAGGCGACATAAAGGTAAAACAGAAAATACCCGCCGACGACCGGGGTAGCGGAACCCCGTTTGTCGGAGACATCGACGGAGACGGATATCCCGAAATCATGTATGGCGAAACGGCTTCCGGTCTTAATATTATCGCATGGGATATTGACGGGGCTAGCACGGCTGTCGTGAAGTGGAGAAAGGGCACGACAGACGGAAGCCGGGCAACAGGCCTGACGCTGTTCGACTTCAATCAGGACGGGAGATTTGAAATACTCTACCGCGACCAGACTTCCATGAGAATATTCGACGGCTCCAGTCAGGCGACTATGGACACCCCGCTGGACAGTATTGACTGCGTATCCGGCACGCTGGGTGAATATCCCGTCACCGCCGATGTGGACAACGACGGGGAAGCGGAAATAATCGTCACGGGGTCGCCAAAAGGTGGGAACAGCACCCGGGGAAACGTTTTTATCTTCAAAGCCGGGACTGGCACGCGCTGGGCGCCGGCGCGCAAGGTCTGGAACCAGTACGCCTACAACGTCGTAAACATCAACGAAGACCTGACCGTTCCGACAAAGCTGTTCGACATCGCCACTGTCGTAGCCGGCCCGGATTCCATCGTCGGCACCACGGACGACGTCCAGCCCTTCAACGGCTTCCTCAAGCAGGCCACCATGATCGACCGCTTCGGCAACATGGTCATGTACGCCCCCGA
>JAISEZ010000320.1 GCA_031263835.1 Tannerella sp. | reverse complement strand
GTGGTTTGACGAATGTCTGACCAACAACGGGCTGATGCAAAAACATTTCGTGACGCTGAGCGGCGGTTCCAAACGGATACGCACCATGGCCACCGTCGGCTATCTGGATCAGAACGGAGTGGTCGAAAACAACAGTTTCAAGCGATACTCGTTCCGGATGAATACCGATATGGAAATATCCAAACAGTTGACCACCCGCGTTGACGCCACGGTCAACTATGAAACCGTGAAGGAACCGACCCGTATCGACGCAGCCTTTCACTGGATGGGGCGAATCCCGACCAATCAGTCCGGACGCCTGTCGAACGGACAATGGGGCGTGGGCTGGAATGGCGACAATCCGATAGCTTTCACCAACGACGGCGGATTGCGCAACCGTGTTTCGCCCTCGGCCGTACTGAATTTTGCGCTGGTATACAAACCGACCGACTATCTGACCGTACAGGGACAGTTCGCCCCAAACTACTGGGAATCGCACACCACCGCCTTCAACAAAATGATTCAGACCTATCTCTACGACGGCACGCCCTCATATACGTCGCCGAATAAGTCAACGCTGAACGACAATACAAGCCGCAACATGCGTAACATGCTCAATGCGCAGGCTACGTTCGACAGGACATTCGGCGTACATGGCGTAAAAGCCATGGTCGGCTATCAGCAGGAAGACTACCGGCAGGACTGGCACGAAGGCTACCGCGAAGTATATGCTTTCCCTGAATATCCGGTGCTGAACGCCGGCGGTGAAGAGAATCAGAAGGCGACCGGCTCGGCTACGGAATACGCCCTGCAGTCCGTCTTCGGACGCCTCAATTACGACTACATGGAGAAGTATCTGTTCGAAGCCAACTTGCGCTACGACGGGTCGTCGCGCTTTGCTAAAGGACACAAATGGGGCGCTTTCCCGTCATTCTCCGCAGCATGGCGACTCTCGGAAGAGGGATTCTGGGAACCGTTGCGCGATGTGGTGGACAATCTGAAGATAAGGGCTTCCTGGGGACAACTGGGTAATCAGAACATCGGAAACTATCCGTTTGCTTCCAATGTGACGCTGTCGGGTATTAAATATGTGTTTGACAAAAGCGTCTATTCCGGCGCGGCAATCGTAAACATGGCCAACAGCCTTATCAGCTGGGAAACTACCACGACGACGGACGTGGGGCTGGACATTACCCTACTGGGAAAACTGAACATCAATGCGGACTACTACTACAGGGTGACGAACGATATCCTGCTCGGGCTGGCCATCCCGCGCATCCTCGGTCTAAATGCGCCCCAGCAGAACGCCGGCAAGGTGGAAAACCGAGGCTGGGGGTTGGGGATTACCTGGGCCGACCGTGCGGGCGACTTCAACTACCGTACCTCGTTCAACCTCTCGGATGTGAAGAACAAGGTGCTTGACTTGAAGGGAATCGACGAGACCGGTCTCACTGTAAACCGCGAAGGCTATCCCATGTACTCGCTCTACGGCCTTGAAGCGATCGGATACATCCAGCCCGAAGACTACGACGCCAACGGGAACTATACGGGCGCTGCACAGTACGGCTATTTCGGCCCGGGTGACATCAAATATAAAGACCAGTTGACCATCGATTCCGACGGCGACGGCATCATGGACACAGCCGACGGCGTTATCAACACTTCCGACCGCGTGGTGACGGGCGGCACGATTCCGCGATTCACGTTCGGACTTGATCTGTACGGCGAATACCGGGGCTTTGACTTGAACCTGCTCTTTCAGGGCGTGGGCAAAGCCAACGGATACATCTACGGTCAGGGTGTACAGTCTTTTGTCGAGGGAGGCAGCGTGCTCGAAATACAGAAGGACTATTGGACGCCCGAAAACCGGAATGCCCGGTTCCCCAGACTTGCGTTCAACGAAAACAACAACGTCCAGAACTCGTCCTTCTGGATGAAGAACGCCGCCTACGTCCGCCTGAAGAATCTCCAGTTCGGATACTCCATTCCGCGAAAGGCGCTGTCGAAAGCTCAGATTTCCAACCTGCGCCTGTATGTCAGCGCCGACAACGTGTTTACCGTTTCCGACTTCTGGAAACAGTATGACGTGGAGGCGCCTGTTGGAAACGGCAGTTTCTATCCCATTCTGCGCAATGTCAGTTTCGGTGTCGATTTTAGATTTTAATGTTTAACTTTCAAGATTACTTCAAAATGAAAAGATTTGTAATATTATTTTTTGCATGTGCCCTGTTTTTCAGCTCATGCAGCGGTTACCTGGATAAATATCCGCTGGATACGCCTTCCGACCAGACGTTCCTGGCCAATGAAACGGAAATGGAGATGGCGCTGGCCGGATGCTACACGCCCATCTGGGTATCAAATGGAACCAGTTTGTCGTATTTAGTGGTGTTCGAAGAACTGTCGGACAACGGTTATGAACGCGGTCCAAATGCTGTGACAGAACTCGGACAGGGTTCGGCCGACGCCCTGAATAGCTTTGTCCTTGACAGTTGGACGGAGTTCTACCGCGGTATTGCGCGGTGTAACTACCTTCTGTCGAACATGTCGCGCGGCGAGGCCGCCGTATCGGCCGCTACCTGCGCGCGTATTCAGGCCGAAGCGAAATTCCTGCGGGCATTCTACTATTCCTATCTGGTCGAGCTGTTTGGCGACGTGCCGCTGCTCACCGAGCCTGTCACGCTGGCGGAGGCGCAACTGCCGCGCACAGCCAAAAGCCAGGTCGTAGACCTGATTTTGAAAGACCTTACGGAGGCGGCTGCCGTACTCTCGCCCGTGAACAATCCGACATCTGGACGTCCTTCCAAAGGCGCTGCCCTGGCCCTGAAAGCCCGTACGGCGCTCTATGGCGGGCGCTGGCAGGATGCCGTTTCCGCTGCATCGGAAGTGATGGCCATGGAAGGATCGCAGTATATTATTGATCCCGATTACGCCGGACTGTTTACATATCCGGGACAGACATCGAAGGAGACTGTCTTTTCCATTCAATACCTGAAGGGACAGAGTGTACATGCCGCCTACGGTGTATTCGGTTCGCGCAATGGCAGGGGAGCCACGTCCAGAAAACCTGCCTATCAGTTGCAGGATGTGTATGAATGTATCGACGGGTTACCTATCGACAAGTCGCCGCTCTACGATCCGCAGCATCCGTACGAAAACCGCGACCCGCGATTACAATATACGCTGGCGGTACCCGGTTCGGAGTTTCTGGGTTTCCAGTTCGAAACGCACGGCGACAGTCTACAGTGCTGGAATTACCTGACTTCGCCCCCAAGCCGCGTTGACAACCTGGACGCGACGCACGCCTACGCCACTTTTACAGGCATCTGCTGGCGCAAGTATGCGAACGTGGAAGACCGTCTTGCCGGAACCAACTGCGACAACAACATCATCGTCATGCGCTATGCCGAACTGCTGCTTATCTACGCCGAGGCGAAAATCAAGGCGGGACAGATAGACGATTCCGTCCTGGAAGCGATTAATAAAGTGCGTCAGCGTCCTTCCGTCAACATGCCGCCGGTTACGACCCGCGACCCCGACGAACTGTTCCAGGCCGTCGCCCGCGAACGCCGTTACGAACTCTCCGGCGAAGGCCAGCGACTGTTCGACATCCGTCGCTGGAAGATTGCTGAAGAAGTGATGAACCTGCCCCTGCTCGGCAGAATGAAGAAGTCGTATCCCGCAAAGCCACCGCGCATCAATCAGTGGGCGAATGTGCATTACGAGGATACGGACATTCCCGTTGCCGAACCGGGACAAAGCACGGATTTCGCCATGCGTGTGGTAGATATTCGCAAGTTCAATCCGAATAAGGATTATGTATGGCCAATACCGTATATCGAAAGGCGAACGAATCCGAATTTGACACAAAACCCTGGATGGGAATAGTATTAATCAAAACAGCGGATGGCGGGCGGTCATTCTTCCGCCTGCCGTTTGCCTGTTTATTTTATATCGTAATATATGAAAAAATATCTTGTAGCAACATTTATTATATGTATGTTTGTTTCCTGCGGACTGGACAGCACGGCGCGGAAAGAAGTTGACATCTGCATTTACGGCGGAACGGCATCGGGCGTTGTCGCGGCCTATTCAGCCCGTATGACGGGCAAAAGCGTGCTGCTCATTGAGCCGGGTAAATACCTCGGCGGCATGACTACCGGCGGACTGGGTTTTACGGATATAGGTAACAAACATGCTATCACCGGATTGGCGCGCCTCTTTTACCGCCGCATCGGAGCACAATACGGCAAATCGGAACAGTGGAGATTTCCGCCCAGCGCCGCTATGAAGGAAATCGACCGGCTGATTGCCGATGCCAGCGTGGAAGTTCTCTATTCCCACCGTATCATTGCCGCCCGCAAGCAGGGAACCGAAATCAAAACAATTACGCTCGAACAGTCCGATGATACGGCCGCGCAGCACATCACTGTAAAGGCGCGTCAGTTCATCGACTGCTCCTACGAAGGCGACCTGATGGCGCGCGCGGGCGTTTCCTACTTTACCGGACGGGAAAGCAACGATGCGTACGGAGAAACGCTCAACGGTATTCAGATGTCCTTTCGCCCGACATTAAGTACTCTTTGTCTACAATTTCCCGATGGCATTGACCCCTATCGTATTGAAGGCGATTCTTCCAGCGGACTGTGCTGGGGCGTCAGCGACCGATCCCTGCAGCCTGTCGGAACGGGTGACTGCTGCATTCAGGCCTACAATTTCCGTCTTTGCCTGACGGACAATCCCGACATCCGCCGTCCGTTTGAAAAGCCGGCGTCCTATGATCCGGCGAAGTATGAGCTGCTGGTACGGGCTGCCCGCCTGATGCCGCCAGACATTAATCAGTATCTTGGCGTCGGGCATGTGTCCGATACCAAATACGATGTGAATAATCAGGGGCCGCTGTCTACCGATCTGATCGGTATGAACTACGACTATCCCGATGGTGATTATGCCACCCGCGCCCGCATCTGGCAGGAACATGTCGAATATACGAAAGGGCTGATGTATTTCATGAGCCACGACGAGCGCCTCCCCGAAGTCCTGCGAAACCAGGTGAACAGGCTCGGATGGGCTAAGGATGAGTTTGTCGATAATGACAATTTTCCTACCCAACTTTACATGCGCGAGGCGCGGCGGTTGCGTGGCGAATATGTGATGACGCAGCATAACTGCCTGGGTGAAGAAACCGTTGGCGACGGAGTAGGGCTGGCCGCTTATGCAATGGATTCGCATATGTGTCAGCGTCTGGTGGTAAACGGCATGGTGAAGAACGAAGGCGGTATACTGTACAGCGGTTTTCCTCCCTATCCCGTTTCCTACCGGAGCTTGACGCCGCAACGCAGGGAATGTACGAATCTGCTGGTGCCGGTTTGTGTTTCCTCGACTCATGTCGCATACGGTTCAATCCGTATGGAGCCTGTGTTCATGGTGCTGGGACAGTCGGTTGCCGTAGCCGCTTCGATGGCTATTGATGCCGGTTGCGCTGTGCAGGAGGTGGATGTGGACGTCCTTCGCAGGAAGCTGAAGGACGATCCGTACCTCGACGGTTCCACACAAAACCCCAGCCGGGAATAGTATCAATCAAAACAATGGATAGTGAGCGATAACTTTTCCACCTGCTATTTATCTGTCTGTTTTATATTGCAGTATAAATATCCGTTAGAGTAGTTATTGATTCCTCGCTGCCTGTTGCGGGAGCCTTTCTCCGAATGGGGGAAACCTTACCACGAGCTTCCGGGAAGCCGGCACACCCTGTGTACTGCCTTCCCGGAAGTTTCGGTAACGGAAGAAAATGTATGACATCCCTGATGGAAACTGTCCGGGATCGGCTGATATGTTGAAATCTTTGCATATTTGCCGGAAAACAGGAGGTTTAATGTCGTATCGTTTTCGTATATTTGCAAAAAAAATGTCATGAAGAAATTACCGGTAGGAATACAGACATTCGA
>JAISEZ010000201.1 GCA_031263835.1 Tannerella sp. | reverse complement strand
ACGGTGCGCCTCTCTCCGAACGCCGTCAGGTGTTACCCTCACGGAGCATCCCGGCAGGCGGGTAACTCCTCCGGAGTGATGGGAATAAGATGCATTTTTCCGCCCACCGGGATAAATCCCGGCGTTATTCACAGCCTGTGCCTACGGCGTAACACGATGCGACAAATAGTGATTGGAGACGGGCGTGTGGACGGGTGCAATTCAGACCGGGATTGAAAGATAATGAGCAAATGCGAGAATGAGACAATTCATTTTCACATTCTCACATTCTCACATTGGCTCATTGTTTCATTGTTTGTCGTTCTTTTTTTTCAGCGCATAAATCCGCTGGATGATGTCAACGACTTTCAGCCCTTCCAGCACATTGGTGGTGATGGCTTCGGAGGTGTCGCCCCGAAGCACGTTGACTACGTTGCGAATCACATGGTGATGATTCTGTGCCGAACCTCTGTAGGCGCCGTAGTCATTGCCCGGGTTCGTGGGCGGCAGTTCCGGCATGGTGTAGTCCCTGACATGACATTCCAGCACCTCGTTCATGTACTGTCCGCCGATTTTGACGCTTCCGTTTTCGGCGACAATCAGCATACTGCTTTCCAGATTCCTGTCCCATACGGAAGTCGAATAACCCAGACTGCCCATTCCGCCGTTCACAAAGCGAAAGTGTAGCAGCCCCGAATCTTCAAAATCGGTCAGTCCGGCGTGGTTGAAACCGGAAAAACGCGCCTGTATGTCGCAGATGTCACCGAAAAGCCAGTACATAATGTCAATGAAATGGGAGAACTGCGTAAACAGCGTGCCCCCGTCCAGCGCCGCCGTGCCGTGCCAGCCGCCCGGTTTGTAGTAGCGTTCGTCGCGGTTCCAGTAACAGTTCAGCTGCACCATGTAGATGCTCCCCAGCCGGCCGGATTCGATAAGTTCCTTTATCCAGACCGAGGGCGGAGAATAACGGTTCTGCATGACGCAGAAGACTTGCCGCCGGTATTTCAGCGCATGGAAGACAACTTTCTCCGCATCGGCCACCGTCAGCGCCATCGGTTTCTCGATGACCGCGTGACAGCCGGCCCGGATGGCCTGAACGGCCATGTCCGCATGAAGGCCGTTGGGTGTACAGATATTGACGGCGTCCACCTCCGGCCCGCGGCGAAGCAGGTCCGTCAGGCTGTTGAAAAAGGGGACGTCATACGCTTCCGGTTTCAGCGAATCTTCGGGGAGGATGTCGCAGAGCGCCGCCAGTTCGGCGCCCGCGTCGCGCGTAATCATCTCCGCATGGCGCTTCCCGATGTGTCCGCACCCGACCACGGCAAAACGTATCTTCCTTTCTTCCTTCATCCCGTTTTTTTTATTTCCGGAAGAAACGGACCATCTGTTCAACGATAAACTGCTGCATTTCGTCCGTCATTTCCGTGTGAATCGGCAGCGAGAGCGCCTCCCGGCTCAGCCGCGCGGATACGCCGGTGTCTCCCGACAGCCGCGCAACCCACCTGTACGCCTCCTGCTCATGCACCGGCAGCGGGTAGTAAATCATCGACGGGATGCCGCAGGCTTTCAGGTGCGCCTGCAGCGCGTCGCGCCGCCCGTTCCCGACCTGAAGGGTGTACTGGTGGTAAACGTGCGTCGAAAAGATGCTGCGCGCCGGAATCCTGACTTCATCCAGCGTACTCAGTACCTGGTCATAAAGCAGCGCTGTTTTCCGGCGGGCGGCGGTGAATGTGTCCATGTATTTCAGTTTCACGTCGAGGATGGCCGCCTGAATCGTATCCAGCCGGGAATTGCAGCCGATGATTTTATGACGGTATTTCTCCGTCTGTCCGTGGTTGGCCATCATCCGGACGCGCTCGGCCAGCGCGCTGTCGGAGGTGATGACGGCGCCCCCGTCGCCGAAGCAGGCCAGCGGCTTGGTGGGGAAAAACGACGCCGTCCCGGCATCCCCGACCACGCCGGCGTTCCTGACCGTACCGTCGGAAAACGTATATTCCGCGCCCAGTGACTGGGCATTGTCCTCGATGACCTTGAGCCTGTATTTCGCGGCGATTTTCATCACCGGCTCCATGTCGCAGGCCTGGCCGAACAGGTGCACGGCGATAATGGCTTTGGTCTGCCGCGAGATGGCGTGTTCGAGCAGGCCGGCATTGAGGTTGAACGTTTCCGGGTCCACATCGACCAGGATGGGGGTAAGGCCCAGGGAGGCGACCATCTCTACGGCGGCGATGTAGGTGAAGGCCGGCAGGATGACTTCGTCGCCGGGCTTCATGCCCAGCGCCTGCAGGGCAAGGCGAATCGCGTCCGTCCCGTTTCCGCAGGGAATGACATGCGGCGCGTCCAGCCGGGCGGCCAGATGCGCACAGAACGCATGTACCTGCGGGCCGTTGATGAAGGCGCCACCCGTAATGACTTCGCTCACGGCGGCGTCAATCTCCTCCTTCAGCCGCCTGTACTGACTCTGCAAGTCCACCATTTGAATTTCCATGCTCTTCCTCCGCTATTTCACTTCGCTGCCCGGGTTCACCTTCCCGCCGGTGGTGACAACGACTAATTTGCCTTCCGCATCTTCCGCCGAAAGAATCATCCCTTCGGAAACAATGCCCTTCAGCGAACGGGGCGCCAGGTTGGCGATGAAACAAACCTGCCTGCCCGTCAGTTCTTCCGGCGTATAATATCCGGCAATCCCGGAGACGATTGTGCGTCCGCCCAGCCCGTCGTCAATCCTGAGTTGCAGCAGCCTGTCCGCTTTGGGGACTTTCCGGCATTCCAGCACGGTGCCCACGCGGATGTCCAGCTTCGCGAAATCGTCGAAAGCGACCGTCTCGCGAACCGGAGGCGCGGTGTTCCCGTTCTCTTTTTTCGTGTCCTGCAGCTTTTGTATCTGCTTTTCAATGACCCCGTCGTCCATCTTCTCGAAGAGCAGTTCCGCCTGTCCGAGCCGGTGGCCGGCGCTCAGCAGGCCGGTCGTCCCCAGAAGGTTCCATCCCGGCCGTTCGATGTTCAACATGCGGTTCAGCCTTTCCATGCTGAACGGCAGGAACGGCTCGAAGGCAATGGACAGGTTGGCCGTGATTTGCAGCGCCACATACAGGATGGTCGAAACGCGCGGCATATCCGTCCCGGCCAGTTTCCACGGTTCGGTGTCCGCCAGATACTTGTTGCCGATGCGCGCCAGATTCATCGCCTCCTTCTGGGCCTCACGGAAATGATACGTATCCAGCAGTTTCTCCAGCCGGGTCTTCACGTCCGCAAATTCCTCCAGCGTCCGGAGGTCATAATCCGTCAGTTCGCCGCAGGCAGGCACCCTGTTCTCGAAATATTTGCCCGTCAACACCAGCGCCCGGTTGACGAAATTCCCCAGGATAGCAACCAGCTCGTTGTTGTTGCGTGCCTGAAAGTCTTTCCAGGTGAAGTCATTGTCTTTCGTTTCGGGGGCATTGGCGGTCAAAACGTACCGGAGGACGTCCTGTTTGCCGGGAAACGTTTCGAGGTATTCGTGCAGCCACACCGCCCAGTTGCGCGAGGTGGAAATCTTGTCGTTCTCGAGGTTCAGAAATTCGTTGGCCGGTACATTTTCGGGCAGGTTATACGTTCCTTCGGCCCTGAGCATGGTCGGGAATACGATGCAGTGGAAAACGATGTTGTCTTTTCCGATAAAGTGAACGATTTTGCTTTCGGGGTCTTTCCACCATTTCTCCCAGCTGTCGGGCAACAGTTCCCGCGTGTTGGAGATGTAGCCGATTGGCGCGTCGAACCAGACGTAGAGCACTTTCCCTTCGGCGCCCTCGACCGGCACCGGAATGCCCCAGTCCAAATCGCGACTGACGGCGCGCGGCTGCAAACCCATATCCAGCCAGCTTTTGCACTGTCCGTACACATTCGGTTTCCATTCCGCATGTTCCTCCAGAATCCATTGACGCAGAAAAGGCTCATACCTGTCCAGCGGCAAATACCAGTGTTTCGTTTCGCGCATGACCGGCGCGCTCCCGCTAATCACGGATTTGGGCCTGAGCAGGTCGGTCGGGTTCAGGGACGTGCCGCAGGCTTCGCACTGGTCGCCATACGCGCGCTCGTTTCCGCAGTGCGGGCATGTTCCCGTGATGTAACGGTCGGCGAGGAACTGCTTCGCTTCCGCGTCGTAATACTGTTCGCTTGTTTTCTCGATGAATACGCCTTTTTCGTAAAGCGTACGGAAAAAGTCCGAAGCGGTGCGGTGATGAATCTCCGAAGTGGTGCGCGAGTATATGTCGAACGTAATCCCGAAATCCTCGAACGATTTCTTTATCATCGCGTGAAAGCGGTCTACGATGTCCTGCGGCGCAACGCCTTCCCTTTTCGCCCGCAGCGTGATGGGGACGCCGTGCTCGTCGGAGCCGCCAATCAGCAATACGTCTTCCCCCTTCCCCCGCAGATACCGCGCGTAAATATCGGCCGGCACGTAAACCCCCGCCAGATGGCCGATGTGTACCGGCCCGTTGGCGTATGGCAGCGCCGTTGTAATCAGTGTTCTTTTAAAATGCTGCGTTTTCATCTCTTCAGTTTATTTTTTTTGAGTGACAAAAGTACAAAAAGGAGCCTTCCGGCATCCCCGTCCCGCGGTGAATTTATGCGGAAGCCTTTCTTTTTTTGCGGGCGGGACGGTCTGAACGGTCCGAACGGGCGGAGGAGGCCTTCCGCCAGGGTTTCCCGCTGTTTCCGGCTTCGCGGCTTTTGAAACCTTTCTCTCTGCGGCCCGTCTCTTCCGCCGGCTCGACGGAGATGGCGCGTCCGTCAACCTCGTATTTGTTCATCAAATCCATTACGCGCCGGGCGGCATTTTTTTCCACTTCGAAAAATGAATGCGTGTCGCACAGGTCGATACGTCCGATTTGTACCTTGCCCGGTACGCAGCGGTTAATCAGTTCCATCAGCTGGCCCGGATACAGTCCGTCCATTTTCCCGAAGTTCAGGATAAAGCGTGTGTATCCTTCCTCGGCCCTGTTTCCTCCCCGCGGCGGGCGGTCGCTGCGGTCGCTGCGTTCCTTTCTGTTTTCCCGTCCCGAAGCCGTTTCGTTGACGATTTCAATTTCATCCGCGTCGCGATAGTAGTCAATCATCCGGTTAAATTCCAGCGAAATCAGCCGCTTGATGATGTCTTCCTTCTCCAGCCACTCCAGCTTGCGGAAAACGGACGGCATCAGCGATGCGATTTCCTCTTCATTGACCTTGACCTTCTCTATCTGGTCGACGAGGTTGAAGAGCTGCTTTTCGCAGATGGCCTTGCCGGTCGGAAGCACGCCCTGTTCAAAGGTCTTGCCGATGATTTTGGCAATGTTGCGCAGTTTTCCCTTTTCCTTGATGTGGCAGATGGCGATGGAAATGCCGGTCTTGCCTGCCCGGGCGGTGCGTCCGCTGCGGTGCGTGTAGGATTCGATTTCGTCGGGCAGGCCGTAGTGGAAGATGTGCGTCAGGTCGTCGACGTCCAGTCCGCGCGCCGCCACGTCGGTGGCTACCAGAAGTTGCAGGTTGCGGATGCGGAACTTCTGCATCACGTAGTCGCGCTGCGCCTGACTGAGTTCGCCGTGCAGCGAATCGGCGTTGTAGCCGTCCTGAATCAGTTTGTCGGCGATTTCCTGCGTCTCCTTGCGGGTGCGGCAGAAGATGATGCCGTACACGTTCGGATAATAGTCCACGAGCCGCTTGAGGGCAAGGTATTTGTCGCGTGCATGCACCATATAGTATATGTGGCGGATGTTTTCGTTGCCTTCGTTTTTGTTTCCGATAACGATTTCCTTCGGGTCGCGCATGTACTGTTTCGTGATACGGGCGATTTCCCTGGGCATGGTGGCCGAGAAGAGCAGCATGTTGCGCGACGGCGGCACTTCGGCCAGTATGGCGTTGATGCTGTCGGAGAAACCCATGTTCAGCATCTCGTCGGCTTCGTCGAGGATGACGCTTTTGATGGCACTCAGGTCAACGGTTTTGCGGTTCATCAGGTCGAGCAGCCGTCCGGGTGTGGCCACGACCACGTGCACGCCCTTGCGGAGCGTCCTGATTTGGCTCTCGATGCTCGAGCCGCCGTAAACGGGCAGGACTTTCAGGTCATCCATGTATTTGGAATAGTCGGTCAGGTCGCCGGCGATTTGCAGGCAAAGTTCGCGCGTGGGGCAGAGAATCAGCGCCTGCGGATACGTCTGCGACCGGTTGATTTTCTGCAGGACGGGCAATCCGTAGGCCGCCGTTTTCCCTGTTCCCGTCTGTGCCAGGGCAATCACGTCGTTGTCGTTTCCCAGTAACAGAGGAATCACTTCCTCCTGTACCGGCATGGGGACTTCGTAACCCATTTCACGGATTGCCTGCAAGATAGGTGCAGCAATGCCCAATTCTTCAAATGTCTTCAAAACTTGTTTTTTAAAATAATGAGATAAGTGGCCGCAAAGATACGCAATTGATTTGAAAACGACTGCATTTGAGCGTTGAAAATTGAAAATATATCCCTGCACAAAACCGTCCCGTGCACAGTATTTTTTACTGCCGATTCGCATGATTCCGGAAAGTATAAAACCCCGGTTCAGGCCATATTGGAAAGCAGGTGGGGAGGAAGATTTTTGGCAAACATGCTTTATAACATGTTTTTTTGGCGATGCTAATCAATAAAAGTAGCCTACTTTTACGCCAAATTTTGAGCAAGATTCAGTATGAAGAATGAACTTACGCTTTCGGGCTTGTGCGCGGAGAGTTTCCGTAAGGTGATAAACGGAAAAGAAACAGCGCTTTACATATTAAAAAACAGAGCCGGTTCCGAATTGACAGTCACGAACTTCGGCGCAAAAATAGTCTCGCTTACCGTCCCTGACCGGAACGGCAAGTGGACGGACGTAGTTACCGGACACGATTCCATCGACGACTATCTGACTTCGGAGGAACCGTATTTTGGCGCCGTCTGCGGCCGCTACGCCAACCGCATTGCCAACGCCCGTTTCACGCTGGACAGCGTTCTGTATGACCGGCTGGCCGCCAACAACGGCCCGAACAGCCTGCACGGCGGAATCACCGGATTCAACGCCGTTGTATGGAACGTTGAACGGGTAGATGACTTCGCAATCAAGCTGACCTATACTTCGGTCGATGGCGAAGAGGGATTTCCCGGCACGCTGGTAACGACCGTTACCTATGCCCTGACGGACGGGAACGAAGTGGTTATCAACTATCGCGCGACGACCGACAGGCCAACCGTGCTGAACCTGACGAATCATTCCTACTTCAATCTTTCCGGCGCAGGCGATCCGTTTATCGGCGACCATCAACTGGTTATCAACGCGGATTATTTTCTCCCGACAGACGGGACGTCGATTCCGCTCGGGTCGCCTGAGAAAGTGGAAGGTACGCCGATGGATTTCCGCACGGCACACGAAGTCGGCGAACGTATCAACGCCGACTTCGAACCCTTGATTATCGGACGCGGTTACGACCATACGTTTGTATTAAACAAAAAAGAAAAGGGGGAAATAACGTTTGCCGCGCGCTGCAGTTCTCCCAAAACAGGTATTGTCCTGGAGACGTACACTACCGAACCGGGTGTACAGCTCTACACCGGCAACTGGATGACCGGCAACCTGACGGGAAAAAACGGCCGGCGCTATCCGCGGCAGTCGGCGCTTTGCTTCGAGACGCAACACTACCCGGACAGCCCGAACAGACCGGACTATCCCGGCGTTGTACTCCGTCCCGGCGAACAGTTTAAAAGCTGCACTATCTACAAATTTTCAATTGAAAAATGAGCTAAATGAATTTTTTAACTAAATAAGAAAGACAAGATGGAAACAAAAAAAAATTACACGTTACCAATTATCATGATGATCTTCCTGTTTGGAATGATCTCGTTTGTCACCAACCTTGCAGCGCCCATGGGG
>JAISEZ010000083.1 GCA_031263835.1 Tannerella sp. | reverse complement strand
CTTCACGAAGTTGCGTTATCCATTATCCGGACAGGACAGCCGAATCCCCTTATGAACAGGGAATCCGGCTGTTTGTCCGTTCAGTAAGTCGGTTCGTTGTCTTCCATTTCTTTGGCGTCTATCTTGCGGAGATCCAAAGCTCTCCATGCGTAGAAGATATACGCCAGCACAAATGGAATCAGTATGGACACGACGCTCATGGCTTTCAGCGTAAACAGGCTGGAACTGCTGTTCTCAATCGTGAGCGAACTTTGCAGGTCGGCCAGCGAGGGATAGTACGCCGTGTCGTTCCATCCGGCGCAAAGCAGCAGCGCCAGCACCGTCAGTACCGTGCCCGCTCCTGCAAACCAGATGCCTTTCGTCCAGGAAGCTGAAAGAATCGTCCGGATGATACCGAAGAGTACGCCCACCACGCCGATTAACAGGACCGCCAGCACAATCGGCATCTCAAGGAAATTCGTCAGGTATTTATACGGTTCCATCGACACTTTCCGCTCCGGGTCTGTCGGGTCTACGGCAAAACCGTCCTGCAGCAGCAAATGCACAAGGAAGGTCAGGAAGAACACCAGAAACAGAGCGGTTTCGACAATCAGCTGTTTGCGTGAACGCATCCGGATTTCATCTTCATTGATGTTGTTGATGAAATAAAGCAGGGCCAGGATACGGGCCAGGAAAAATACCGCCAGTCCCAGCAGCAGGTTCCAGGGGTTCAGCGCCGCTTCCAGACCGTGCAGCTGTATGCCGTGGAAAGGCGCCCAGGACGAAATGACCGGCATTCCCACATCCGTCAGGTTGGCCTTGTTCACGATGAAGTTGGCGCCGTTAAAGAACGTGCCTACCGCCGTTCCAATCAGCACCGGGCCTAATATTCCGTTCAGAATCAGGAAGACCTGATACGTTTTCTGTCCCAGCAAATTGCCTTTCTTTGTCTGATATTCGTACGAAACCGCCTGAAGCACGAAGCACAGCAGAATCAGAATCCAGACCCAGTAGGCGCCGCCAAAACTGGTGGAATAGAACAGCGGGAAGGAGGCGAAAAATGCGCCGCCAAAGGTGACCAGCGTCGTAAAGGTAAATTCCCATTTACGTCCCGTAGAACTGAGAAGCGCCTTTTGTTGCAGCTCCGTTTTGCCAATCGTGAACAGCAGCGACTGTCCTCCCTGTACGAACAGCAGAAATACCAGCAATGCGCCCAGCAGGGACACCAGAAACCACCAGTAATGTTGTAATATATACGTAATATCCATGATGTTTATATTTAATGATTATTATTCATCGGCGCTTTGAGGGCCTTTCCTGATTGTTTTCACCATAATCCCCAGTTCTGCAATCAGCAGTACCGTAAACAGAAGCAGGAAAATAAAGAAAGTCACCTGTACGGAAGAGGTATTTAATTTGGAAACGGCCGCCGTCACGGGCAGGATGTCCTGAATCGCCCACGGCTGACGTCCTACTTCGGCCACAACCCATCCGGCCTGCGATGCAATGTAGACCAGCGGGATGGACCAGAGCGAGACGAATTGCAGCCACCGTTTGTTTTCAAACCTGTTCCTGTACGACAGCACAGTCGCTACGATAAAGAGCAGGATGAAGAATCCGCCCAGAAGGACCATAATCCGGAAGGCATAAAAAGTCAGACCGACAGGCGGTATAAGTTCGTCGGGATTCTTGATGTAGCCGTATCCGAAATACTCGAAATTATCATTCAGCAAGGTCAGATGCGCTCGGGCTGCATCTTCATCCTGATTCTTTTTGGCCGTGCGGTAATTGGCCAGCGCCTTGATAGCGGTCTGTCCGCGGGCGATTTTCTCCCGGGCCGAAAGCGCGGTTGCACCGGAAGGCGTTTTGTAGCCGCCCTCAATCAGGTTCGTAATGCCCGGCACATACCCGTTGAAGTCGCGTTCGGCCAGAAACGACAGCATATAGGGTATATCAATCTTGAAAAGGAACGGGTTCACGCCGTCGTTGTAGCTTTCCTTGGCGGGATTCAACATGCCGACGCCCACCAGACCAACGCCGTTACTCCCCTCGTAAAGCCCTTCCATGGCAGCGAATTTCATCGGCTGCTTTTGCGCCACCTGATACGCGGAGCCGTCGCCCGTCCACAGGGTCAGCAACGAGGCAACCAGGCCGAAAACGGACGCCACTTTGATGCTGCGCAGGGCAAAGGCCGTATCCCTTTTCTTCAGCAGGTACCAGCTTGAGATACCGACGACCACCACGCCGCCCAGAATCCATCCGGAAAGCACCGTATGGAAAAACTTGTTGATAGCCACCGGCGAAAGCGCTACGGCGAAGAAATCCGTCATTTCGTTGCGCACCGCGTCCGGATTGAAATGCATCCCTGCCGGGTACTGCATCCAGGCGTTCGCAACCAGAATCCACAGGGCGGACAGCGTCGCGCCGCCGATGGTCAGCCAGGTCGATGCCAGGTGAAACCCTTTGCTCACCTTGTTCCACCCGAAGAACATCACCGCAATGAACGTCGCTTCCATAAAGAACGCCACGATTCCTTCGATGGCCAGCGGCGCACCGAAAATATCACCCACGAACCAGCTGTAATTAGACCAGTTCGTCCCAAATTCAAACTCCAGGATTAAACCTGTCGCCACGCCAATCGCGAAATTTATTCCGAACACCTTCATCCAAAACCGGGCAGTCGTTTTCCAGTATTCCTTTCCCGTTTTGTAATAAATCGTTTCCATAATGGCTTGAATAATGCCAAGCCCCAATGTCAACGGAACAAAAAGCCAATGGTAAATGGCCGTCAGGGCAAATTGCGCCCTCGACCAATCAATCAAAGAATTGTCAATACTTTCAATCATATTCATATAGTTTTTAAGGAATAATCGCTCTGTTTGCCAATTCGGATGAGACGTACTCTTCTTTCTCGGCATCGGTTTCAAACTGTCCTAAAAAGCGGGGGAAAAAGACCGGCTTCAACAGGCAAAACATAATGAACAGTTTTATCAAAATGATACACCACAGTGTTTTCCCCACCGTCATATTCCGGAAACCGTCTACATAAAAACGGAATACCCTCCACAGTATAGATTCACGTTTCATGATTTTTATCTAAATAATTTTACGCTACCATTTATTTGATTCTCATTAAACTACACTCAAAAATACGCACAATGTCTTTCGGTCGTGCCTACTTTTTCATTTTCTTTCCAGTCGCAAATGTAAACAGAAAAATCATTCCCTGGAGAGTATAATTCATAAAAAAACGAAAAACGCAGATTTTTATGTCCGGGAGGTTTTGCAAAACGTCCTGCAGGGCGGCTAACTCCACGTATCCCGAAATGCGCGCATTTGAAAGGGTAGCTGTCGCATCGGAAGGGCGAAGGTCAATAATTAATTATGAATTATCAACACGGAGACACAGAGAAAATGTGAGAATGAGCAAATGAACCAATATGCCAATTCATTTTCACATTCTCTCATTCTCACATTTGCTCATTTTTCCCGACGACATTTTGGGATTATTCAATCACAAACACGTGTTTCCCCGAACCGGCTTCCGTGATGACGAAGTCGCCGTTTACCGTTCCTTTCCGGGGCGCGCCGTCCACCGTCAGACGGTATTTTTTCGACGCCCGGGGCAGCCATACCTCCGCCGTCGCATTGGCCGGAATGTCCACTTCCAGCATAAACACCTCGCCCGGGCGGTTGTCGAACGACACGCGAATATCGCCGCGGATGGACGGTACGAGGATAGCGGCCTGCCGCAGCGTCGCCGGCTGGGGCTTGATGCGTATCTTCGCAAAGCCCGGTTCGGCGGGTTCGATGCCCATCAGCTTGCGGGCAATCAGGTTGAGCGCCGCTGCACCCCAGATGTGGTTCCAGTCCTGATTGGGCTTGTATTTGTTGTCCCACGCCTCCAGCGAAATGGTGGAACCGACGCGAATCATGTTGTACCAGCTGCGTTCGCCGGTCGACGCGAGCAGTTGCAGTCCGTAGGCGGCGTCGTGCGCGTTGTACACGGCGTCAAGCAGGAACTGCGAACCGTAGACACTGCACGCAAGTCCCCGCGTGCGCATGTATTCGCAGATGGATTTCACGTGTTTGGCGGGCGGGATGCCGAATGCCAGCGGAAACATGTTTGCGTGCAGCGAACTGTGACCGGCGCCGATGCCGTCGATGTAATATCCCTTTTTCGGGTCGAACAGCAGGCGGTTGATTTGTTCCCTTACCCGCTGCGCTTCCCCGGCATACAGCGCTTCGTCCGCCGCGTTCCCCAGCGCCCCGGCAATCAGGCTGACCGTCCGCAGGGCTTCGTAGTGGTAGGCATTGACGACCGTGTTGTAGTCGGTGAAGACAAAGCCGTCCGCCTCGCCCGGTTCGTTCTTCCCCAGTCCGAGGATGCCCTGCTGCGGCCAGTCGACGATGTCGCCGAAATTGCCGCTGAGATGAATGGCCTGCAGCAGTTCGGGCGTCACCTTGCCCGTCCGGGTGCTGATCAGGCCGTTGCTCTCTTTCAGTCCCGTCAGGCTTTTGGCCTTCAGGTCGTCATAGTAGCGTTGCAGCGACGACAGGTTGCCGGTATACAGGTAGTCCGTCCAGGCCATCAGTACCGACTGCATGATCCATTCCGTCGGCCAGGTGGGACAGTGAATCAGGTATTCATGGCTGTAGCGGGCGATGGCATACTCGCGGTCGGCCGTGTAATGGCACAGCTGGTTAATCAGCGCATCGGCTTCGTAGGGGATGCGTTCGCGATCGCCGTCAACATACACGCCGGCAAAAGAGGTGGCGCGGACGGAATATTTGCAAAGCTCCCAGACCTGATTCAGCACCGTGTCGGAGGAATGAAACCGTGCGGCCGCGTCGTTGAACGGATAATGCACCGTCTGCCTCACGGCCTGCACCGGCCGGGCGCGCTCCAGTTCGCAGTAGCGGAAGGGCAGGACTTCGCCCGTGTAGTCCGGCATCAGTATCGGCTTCGCGGCGCCCGCGCCGGCCGTCACATCCGTATTCCGTCTGTCCGGACGTATCTTGACAATATAGGTATGCGTGCCGGCCGAAAGCGGCAGACGGTATTCGGCATACCGGATCGTGCCGGCAGGCTGACGGTCGATCCGCCCGTCCCTGAGCGTTTCGCCCAGCCGGACGGTGACCGTATCGGTTTCTTTTTCGGACGACAGGGTCACTTTCAGCCGCCCGAAAGCGTCTTTCCCGAAATCAAGCAGCACGCAGTCTTCGCCCAAAGACGCGGTACGGACGGGGTATTCGTCGGTGACCTGCAGGGGATAGCGGGCGGTCACGCCGTCCAGCTGTGCAGCGGTGACGAAGCTGCGCACCTGCGAATAGGGGCTTTCCACGCCGTGGCTGTCCCACGTCTTCACTTTCCAGTAATAGACGGTGGAGGGCTGCAACGGTTCGCCCCCGTAGCGCACGGACACGGAATTGCCGCTTTCCGTGCGGCCGCTGTCCCACAGGTCGGCGTCGTCCTTTGCCAGCAGCTCCGGCGAGGAGGCGACCAGGATGCGGTAAGCGGTCTGCAATGTATTCGGGCGGTCGCTGTGGACTACCCAGCCCAGTGATGGACGGGCATTGCGAATTTCCGTCAGCTGGTAGCGTTCGACGGCCGTACCAAGTTCCGCCAGCGAAAGACCGGACGGATAACCGTCGAGAAAAACACGATCGGTATGTTCCAGCAGGTCGGTCGTAAGATGCGTCGGCGACTGGGCATGGCATAGCCCGACGCCGGATAATAATAATATGAAAAACAATCGTTTCATGGATCCTTGAATTTTTTATGAGCGACAAAGATAGACATTTTTAGTGGTTAGTGGTTA
>JAISEZ010000041.1 GCA_031263835.1 Tannerella sp. | reverse complement strand
AAACCGACATCCGTTTCGGCGTCAATTTCGAGCAGAGCATCCCCGGATTCCTGAAGGAGTTGAACTTAGTCTGAAGATGAATCGGTAGTTATACTGCAAGCGGGATGGTTTTGTGTATGGAAATAAAAAAGAATAAATATCACCACGGAGACACGGAGGCCACAGAGAAGTGCACTGCGGAACGCAGTGTTTTCTCCGTGCTCTCCGTGCAGGGAAAGAGGTTACCCGGAGGCCACAGAGAAGGAACTTCGTTCCGTAGAGAAACGAATCTCCGTGTCCTCTGTGTCTCCGTGTTGATAATTTATTTTTATGTTCATGCACAGAACCATGCCGTGCAAAGTATAGTAGTTAGTAGAATAAAGTCACGGTTTCATATGAATCATTGAATTATTGAATCTTTGAATCACATTGCATGACGAGCGTTTCCGATTTATATTCACTGTATCTGCGTCATCCGTCCGTCACGACCGACAGCCGGACATGCCCTGCCGGGTCTATCTTTTTCGCGCTGAAAGGAGACACGTTTGACGGGAATCAGTTTGCCGGAAAAGCCTTGCAGTCCGGTTGCGCCCTGGCCGTTATTGACGACCCGAAAGCGAAAACCGGCGACCGGATGCTCCTGACGGACAGCGTCCTGCTCACGCTGCAGCAGCTTGCCCGGCTGCATCGCGAGACGCTGGGCATTCCCGTCATCGGCATCACCGGAACCAACGGGAAAACAACCACCAGGGAGTTGCTGGCCGCCGTGCTGTCCGTCAAATACAGGGTGCTGTCCACGCAGGGCAACCTGAACAATCACATTGGCGTACCGCTTACGCTGCTGCGCCTGACGCACAGGCACGAAATGGCCGTGGTGGAAATGGGCGCGAACCATCCCGGCGAAATACGGGAACTGGCGCAAATCGTCCGTCCGGACTACGGCCTGATTACCAATGTCGGCTGTGCACATCTGGAAGGTTTCGGGTCGCTGGAGGGGGTCATCCGCGCCAAGGGAGAACTGTATGATTTCCTGCGTGAAACGAACGGCAGGATATTTATCCACAGGGAAAATCCGCGCCTGCAGGCCATCGCCTACGGCCTCGAACAAATCACCTACGGCACAGGCGACGACGCGTATGTGACAGGGAAAGTGACGGACTGTCATCCGTTTCTCCGTTTTCAGTGGACGCAGCAGGGGGTCAGCCATGCCGTCGACACGCATCTGGCGGGCGACTACAATTTGTGGAACGTACTGGCGGCGGTTGCCGCAGGACGCTATTTCGACATCCCGCCCGACCGAATCAATGCCGCCATCGCCGCCTGCGAGCCGGTCAGTCACCGGTCGCAATGGAAGAAAACCGCCCGCAACGAGCTGATTATCGACGCCTACAATGCCAATCCCGACAGTATGCAGGCGGCGTTGACGAACTTTGCCGCCCTGCCGGTTCGTCCGAAAGCGGTGATATTGGGGGATATGCGTGAACTGGGCGTAAACAGTCCGGCTTTTCATGAAGCGGTCATAGAACAGCTGCAAACCTCCGGTTTCGAGCAGGTGCTGCTCTGCGGCGAACAGTTTGCAGCCGTTGCCTCCTCACGCTATCCCTGTTTTCCGGATACGGAGGCGCTAACCGGCTACCTGACCCGAAACCCGTGGCAGGGGTATTATATCCTTCTCAAAGGCTCGCGCGCCATTCATCTGGAACAGGTGATTGACAGGCTGTAACAGACTGCAGCGTGCCGGGGCAAACATACGAAATTATCATCATTCCACTTGCCTGAAAGGACTTTCCTGCGAACGGAAACGCCGTGTTGCACAGCTAAAATGGGTGATTTAATTTTCGTGCGTTTGCCCTGATGTGAAGGGTGACTTTCTATATTGTCATCAATCTGATTCTGCAACCGGTTCATCAAACAAATGCAGTTCAAAATCAACAGAAGACCAAGAAAAAAGCTTGACTTTGAAAACCCAAAACAGGTCTTTTTTTTCGACATTTCAATTATAACAAAAAAGTTACATTAGAGAGTTGAATCTACGTATTTGTGAACTCACGGTAGAATATGGCCATTCACCAAATTTATCACTACTTTTGTCCCCGTAAATATCATTTCATGGCATATATAATGAGCGAACTCTATACAAACATCTCCATTTTTGCGATAAGCGGGCTTCTGCTTGCTTGCGGCATGATGCTCCTGTTTGTGTTCATACCCGCCGGCGCACTGCTGGGCAACTACCGCAAGGCGCGTTACACAATGGCGGGCGCTTACCTGTTTTTCGTCGCCGTCAATGTGGTGGAATACCTCTCCGGCGACCCGTCCGTACAGCATGTTCCGCTGATACAGACCGTTACCCTGGCGATTGCCGCCTCGCAGGCCTTCCTCTTTACCTTTGCCATGCTTGCGCTGGTGGATGTACGTTTTCCCGGCTGGAGGTATATTTTCAGGGAAGCGGCGGTCGTCCTGCTGTTTATTGCCGCCCTTTTCACGGTTTACGCCTGCTGTTCCGAAAAACTGTTTACCGTCGTTTTCTACGGCTTTGCGGGAATATACGCCCTGCTGCTCGTGCGTTATACGGTGCTGTTTATCGGGAGCTACCGGCAGTTCCGTTACCGGATGGACAACTACTATTCCGACGACGAAGCCGGACGGCTGCACTGGGTCGCCGTCTCGTTCTTCGCCTCGCTTGCCGTCGGCG
>JAISEZ010000330.1 GCA_031263835.1 Tannerella sp. | reverse complement strand
ACAGTAGCTGCTTTTTCTACTGTTACCTTATTTATTACCTGTTAATCATCTTCATTCCAGTTGCCACCCTCCAACCAGCCCCTGTCAAGTCTCATTTGCCACTCTCCAGTCCTGTTTTTTCTTTCGCAATATTCACAATATGCACGTATAACATCATACATATCATCCGGCAATATTTCTACTAATTTTTCATATTTTCTATACTCATCGTTTGTGAAAGGTGTACCGCTTTCCGTATTGTACTTTTTAATTCTTTCTATCATCTCCGTAATTTTTAAAGTAAACGTAAACACTATGCTATTCTCTTCCTTTGATACCGGCTAATTATTCAACGTTTCCCCGTTTATGCGCTGTGAAGCGCTTTACCGTACAACTCGAAGGCTTCGGCCGATTCGATTTGCACCGTGCAAAAGTGTCCGACGCGCAGTTTGCGTTCCTTGGAAACAAGCACTTCGGGGTCTATCTCGGGCGAATCGAACTCGGTGCGTCCGATGTAAAAGTCCTCCTCTTCGCGGTCGATGAGCGTCTGAAACGTCCGGCCGATTTTAGCCTCCTGCTGTTCGCCGGAAATGCGTTCCTGCAGGCGCATGAGGCAGTCCAGACGTTCGCGCTTGAGGTCGTCGGGGACGTCGTCCGGATAATGTTCCTGCGCATAGGTACCCGCTTCGTGGCTGTAGGCAAAGGCGCCCAGGCGCTCGAAGCGGACGTCTTTCACAAAGCGAATCAGCTCCTCGAAGTCGCGTTCGGTTTCGCCGGGGTGACCGACCATGAGCGTGGTGCGGAGATGAATGCCCGGCACCTCGCGGCGAATCCGCTCAATCAGGCGGCAGGTATCCGTCCGGGTGACGTTTCGCCGCATCTTCCGCAGCACGGGGTCGCTGATGTGTTGCAGGGCGATGTCCAGATAGCGGCATACGTTCGCGCGCTCGTGCATGACGCGGAGCAGCCCGTACGGGAACTGCGCCGGATAGGCGTAATGCAGCCGTATCCAGTCGATGCCGGGGATGTCCGACAGGCTTTCCACCAGCGCCGGCAGCGCCGGTTCCCGGTACAGGTCCCGGCCATACCCGGTCAAATCCTGCGCCACCAGCTGCAGTTCGCGGACGCCCTGCGCCGCCAGCTGCCGGGCTTCGGACAGGATTTCTTCCTGCGGACGCGAGCGATGCCGGCCCGTGATGAGCGGTATCGAACAGTAGGAGCAGGTGCGGTCGCACCCTTCGGATATTTTCAGGTAGGCGTAGTGGGGAGGGGTCGTGAGGACGCGGCCGGCGTCGTCTCTGTAAGGCTTGCCCAGGTCGCGCATCAGTTCCGTCCAGTTGAATTTACCGTAGAACTTGTCGACGAACGGAAGTTCCTGCTGCAGCTCCGCGCGGAAGCGTTCCGGCAGGCAGCCCATGACGCAGAGGCGGCCGATGCGTCCCTTTTTCCGGGCGTCCTCCAGGGAGAGAATCATCCGGATGGATTCTTCCTGCGCGTCGCCGATAAAGGCGCAGGTGTTGACGACGACGATTTCGCCGCTGACCTTTTCCGGGTCGTGCGCCACCGTGTATCCGTTCAGCCGGAACTGCGACAGGAGCCGTTCCGAATCAATCAGGTTCTTCGAGCAGCCCAGCGTGATAATATCTACCCTGTTTTTTCTCATTCGCCGAAGAGGGAATTGACAAAAGCCCGTTTGTTGAACACCTGCAAATCTTCAAGCCCTTCGCCCAGGCCGATGTATTTGACGGGAATCCGGAAATGGTCGGAGATGCCGATGACGACGCCCCCCTTGGCCGTCCCGTCCAGCTTGGTAACGGCCAGGGCGTTGACCTCCGTGGCGGCGGTGAACTGCCGGGCCTGCTCGAAGGCGTTCTGCCCCGTCGAGCCGTCCAGCACCAGCAGGATTTCGTGAGGCGCGTCGGGGATGACCTTTTTCATCACCTGACGGATTTTCGTCAGTTCGTTCATCAGGTTGATTTTGTTGTGCAGGCGGCCGGCGGTGTCGATAATCACCACGTCGGCCTGACCGGCTTTGGCCGACCGGAGCGTGTCGTAGGCGACGGCAGCCGGGTCGGAACCCATCTTCTGTTTGACGACGGGCACGCCGGTGCGTTCGCCCCAGGCGACCAGCTGTTCCACGGCCGCCGCGCGGAACGTGTCCGCTGCGCCGAGGCATACTTTCAGCCCGTTTTTTTTGAACTGGCAGGCCAGTTTCCCGATGGTCGTGGTCTTGCCCGCGCCGTTGACGCCGACCACCATGATGACGTAGGGGCGCAGGTCAACCGGAATACTGAAGTCTTCCGCGTCCTCCGTGCTGTTCTCCGTCAGCAGCGCCGCAATCTCTTCGCGCAGAATGGCCGTCATTTCGTCCGTGGTGACGTACCTGTCGGCTGCCGCCCGCTTCTGGATGCGCGAAATGATTTTCAGGGTCGTTTCGACCCCGACGTCCGAAGTGATTAGTATTTCTTCCAGGTCGTCCAGGATGCGGTCGTCGATTCGCCGCTTGCCGACGATGGTCCTGGCGAGCTTGGCAAAGACGCTTTCCTTCGTCCGGGCAAGTCCCCTGTCCAGCGTTTCCTTTTTTTCCCTGCTCAAAAAACCGAATATTCCCATGTTATTTTCGTATTCATTCTGAAAAACAAGGCAAAGATATGGAATATAAT
>JAISEZ010000280.1 GCA_031263835.1 Tannerella sp. | reverse complement strand
CAGCTGTCGGACACGGAGACAAAAAACGTTTTCTACGACAGACTGACGTTCGTCTATCTGGAACTGCCCAAATTTGACAAGACGGAGGACGAACTGGAGACCCTGCTGGACAAGTGGATGTATGTCTTCAAGAATCTGGCGAAGCTGAACGACCGCCCGAAAGCCCTGCGCGAGCGGGTTTTCCGGCGGTTGTTCCGCATTGCCGAGATTGAACAGCTGGACGAGAAGGAACGGGTGGCTTACCGGGAATCCCAGAAACATTACTGGGACTATATGAGTACGATCCAGTCGGCGGAAAAGAAAGGCGCCGAACAGATGGCGAAGGAAATGAGCACCATCATCCGGGAAAAGGAGGAAACCATCCGGGAAAAAGAGGTGGCTATTTTGGAAAAAGAGGAAACCATCCGGGAACTTTTGAAAAAAGAGGAAGCCATTGCCGGGAATCTTCTGAAAATGGGTCTTTCGCCGGAGACCGTATCGGCATCCACGGGGCTGGACATCCACAGAGTCAACGAAATTTTTGAATCATTAAATCATTGAATTATTATAACATATATGAATAGCTGGTTTGAGTGCAAGGTATCCTACGAAAAGACAACAGACAGTGGGATGGTGAAAAAGGTCAAGGAACCGTATCTGGTAGATGCGCTTTCCTTTACGGAAGCGGAAGCGCGGATTATTGAAGAACTTCGTCCGTATATTTCCGGCGAGTTTACGGTAGCGGATATTAAACGCGCCCGGTTGTCGGAATTGTTTTTCAATCCGGACGGCGACCGTTATTATAAGGTAAAGGTGTTTTTCATAACGCTGGACGAAAAAAGCGGCGCGGAGAAAAAAACGGCGGCACAAATGCTGGCACAGGCTTCGACAGTGAAAGAAGCCCTCGACGTGGTGGAAGCAGGCATGAAAGGTACGATGGCCGACTATGTGATTGCGTCGGTTGTCGAGACGGCGCTGATAGACATCTTCCCTTTCTCGGCGGAGACAAAGGAGAAACAGGCGATAGCCCTCGCGCAATCCCCTGCCGCAGAACAGTCATGAACGCCATTGCCGGAAACATTGCCCGTATCCAATCCGGGTTGCCTGCCGGCGTGACGCTTCTGGCCGTCTCCAAGTTCCATCCCGTGAAGGCGTTGCGGGAAGCATACGATGCCGGCCAGCGCGTCTTCGGCGAGAACCGCGTGCAGGAACTGCTGGCCAAACAGCCGCTGCTGCCGCCGGACATCGAATGGCACTTCATCGGCACGCTGCAAATAAACAAAGTGAAATACATTGCCCCCTTTATCCATACCGTTCAAAGCATTGATTCGCCGGCGCTGCTGAAGGAAGTGGACAGGCAAGCCGCCAGGTGCAACCGCACTCTCCGCGTTTTGCTGGAAATCCACGTTGCCGCGGAACCGTCGAAACACGGTTTCAGTCCGGACGAGTGCCGGACGCTTGTTCGGAACGCACCGGCGGACGCCTATCCGCACGTGCGCATCGGCGGATTGATGGGAATGGCCACTTTTACGGATGATATGGAACAGGTGCGGCAGGAGTTTCGGTTTTTACGCGCGCTGTTCGACGAACTCAAACCGGTTGCCGGTGATGCGTTCGACACGCTGTCGATGGGCATGAGCGGCGATTATCCGGTTGCCGTTGAGGAAGGCAGTACGCTGATACGGGTCGGCACATCCGTTTTCGGCGAACGGGAAGCCTGATATAAAGAAAATGTGAGAATGTGGGAATGAGCAAATATGAAAATGAATTGGCATACTGGCTCATTCCCGCATTCTCACTTTTTCTCCGTGTCAAAGCGCCAAATTTTAAGGAGCAGGAAAGAAGCCTCATTCCAGATAAAACCGTAATTTTGTTCTGCACATAAAAAGAGAAAAGTATGGTACATTATGAAACAGAATATGCAGGATTGACCTTGAAGAACCCGCTGATTGTCGGGAGTTCGGGGCTGACCAACGACGCAAAGCGAAACAGGGAGCTGGAAAAGGCCGGTGCAGGGGCGATTGTGCTCAAATCGCTGTTCGAGGAACAGATGGAGATGCAGAGCGATACACTGATGCATGCCGGCGATGCACCCGACGCGGACGAATACGTCCGGGGTTATGTGAAAGCCCGCCAGATGGAAGAATATCGGTCGCTGATTGAAGAGACGAAGAAGAATTGTTCGATACCGGTGATTGCGAGCATCAACTGTTACAAGGTGGATGCATGGGCAGATTTTGCCGTGCAGATGGAGGCTGCCGGCGCGGATGCGCTGGAATTGAACGTGTTTTACCTTTATACGGAGTTGGATTTCAGACCCGGCGAGGTGGTTGAACTCTATGTTTCCATTCTCCGGCGGGTGAAGGCGCGGGTATCCATTCCCGTCATCATGAAAATCGGGAAAAGTTTCAGTAACATCCCGGCGCTGGTGAATCGCTTGAAATTGAACGGCGCAGACGGCGTCGTACTGTTCAACCGTTATTACCAGCCCGACATCAATATACATACGATGCAGATCGTATCGGGACAGGTGTTCAGCAGTCATTCCGACCTGAGCGAGACCCTGCGGTGGACGGCCCTTGTTTCGGGCAAGGTGCCCGGTATTTCGATTGCCTCATCCACGGGCGTACACGACTGGGAAGACGTGGTGAAATGCCTGCTGGCCGGCGCTTCGGCCGTGCAGCTGTGCAGCGTCCTGTATACGCACGGCGTGGAAATCATTCCGCAGATGCTGACCTGTATGGAAGAATGGATGCTCCACACGAAGTACCGCGCAGTCGACGAATTTGTCGGGAA
>JAISEZ010000262.1 GCA_031263835.1 Tannerella sp. | reverse complement strand
GCCAATGTGTCAATTCACTCTCACATTATACTTGTGCGCGGGACGGTTTTATGCATGAACATGAAGAATATATTATCAACACGGAGGCACGGAGAACACGGAGGAGAGTACGGCGGAACGCCGTATTTTCTCTGTGTCCGCTGTGCAGGGAAAGCGTTTGTCCGGAGGCCACAGAGGAGGAACTTCGTTCCGCAGAACAGCGAATCTCCGTGTCCTCTGTGCCTCCGTGTTGATAACTTATTATCCATGTCCATGGATGGCTTTATGCGTGGATACGGAGAAAATGAGCGAATGAGCCAGTATGCCAATGTCAATTCATTCCCACATTGACTTATTCCCACATTGGCTCATTCTCTTATTATTATTTCCAGTCCCCGTTTTCCCTGATGAGCTGTACCAGCTGCTGTACCGCTTCTTCTTCGGGGAGGTTCCGGAGGCGGCATTCCCTGCCTTTGTAGAGGTTGATGCGCCCCGGGCCGGCGCCTACGTAGCCGTAGTCGGCATCGGCCATTTCGCCCGGGCCGTTGACGATGCAGCCCATGATGCCGATTTTCAGCCCTGTCAGGCGGGAGGTGGCAGCCCTGACGCGGGCGACGGCCGTTTGCAGGTCGTAGAGCGTCCGGCCACAGCCGGGACAGGAGATGTATTCCGTTTTGCTGATGCGCAGCCGGACGGCCTGCAGGATGCTGAACAGGTAGCCGTCCGTCACGCCGGAATCGACGGTCGCGTGACTCAGCATCAGTCCGTTGCCGATGCCGTCGAGCAGCAGGGCGCCGAAGTCGACTGCCGCCTGCAGCTGGAGCGTTTCGCAGTCCGTTTCGCGGTAGCGGCGGCGCAGAATCACCGGCGTTTCGCAGTGCGCTTCCCGCAGGCGGCAAACCGTCGCGCGCGCCTCGCTGATGTAATCCGGATGGCGTCCGTCCCAGATGATGACCGCGGACGGGTCCTGCCGGAACAGGCGTATCCGGTCGCCGGTCAGGTCGCCGCCGGTACATTCGACAAACTTCAGGGGCGCGGAACAGCGGGACAGCCTGTCCGTATCGCCTGCACGGAAACAGGGACAGGTATCCGGCTGATTTGTCCAGCAGTCCGCGTCGACAATCCGCGGGATGGCGGCTCCGCCGGCTGCGGCGGAGGAACCGGCGGCGTTGCCGGCGCCGAGGTAGATGAAGTCCGGTCGGCCGGCGCGGTCGATGGTGCAACGGCCCTGACTGTGGTCGGAGATGACGACCGGCGGACAGGCGCCGCCGATGCAGCCGCCGGCGGTGCGCGTGGCGCGCCGGAAACCGGACAGGCACGTATCCGGCGCCTCCACGGGCGCGTAATGTTCGCGCTGCCGGATGTAGTCCGCCAGTTTGCGGGCAACGGGGATTTCCGCTTCGGGCGGCTCGCTCAGCGACACGCGAATCGTGTCGCCGATGCCGTCGGCCAGCAGCGCGCCGATGCCCGCGGCGCTCTTGATGCGGCCGTCTTCCCGGTCGCCGGCCTCCGTCACGCCCAGGTGCAGCGGGTAGTGCATGTCTTCCGCCTCCATCGTGCGCGCCAGCAGGCGCACGGTCTGCACCATCAGCGGCGTGCTGGAGGCCTTGACGGAGATGACCGTGTCCGGAAAATGCTCCTCCCGGCAGATGCGCAGGTATTCCATGCACGAGGCCACCATGCCTTCCGGCGTGTCGCCGTAGCGGCTCAGGATGCGGTCGGACAGCGAGCCGTGGTTGACGCCGAGCCGGATGGCCGTGCCGTGTTTCCGGCACAGTTCGAGAAAGGGGACGAACCGCTCGCGTATCTTCCGGAGTTCGGCCGTGTAGGCTGCTTCGGTGTATTCGATTTGCCTGAACGACTTGACGCCGTCCGCGTAGTTGCCGGGGTTGATGCGCACTTTCTCCACGTTTGCGGCGGCGACCGCGGCTGCTTTCGGGTTGAAATGGATGTCCGCCACCAGGGGCGTATCATAGCCCCGCGCACGCAGGGCCTGACGGATGACGCCCAGCTGACGGGCTTCGCGCTCGCCCTGGGCGGTGAAACGGACGTATTCGGCGCCGGCTTCAATCATCCGGACGGCCTGCTCCGTGGCCGCTTCCGTATCCATGGTGGACACGGATGCCATGGACTGGATACGTACCGGCGCGTCGCCGCCCAGCGGGGTGTTCCCGATACGGACGGCGGACGACGGACGTCGCTGATAGTGAAGAAGGGTCAATCGACTTTGTATTTGAAGGTCATGCCGGCCAGCGTTTTGTTGGCTTCCGTCACTTTCTTCTTCAGGGATTCCCGGTGGTCGAGCAGCCGCTGCTGCAGCGCTCCGTCGCCGAGTGAAAGGATTTGGGCGGACAGGATGGCGGCGTTCAGCGCGCCGTTGATGCCTACCGTGGCTACGGGTATCCCGGGGGGCATCTGTACGGTGGCCAGCAGGGCGTCCAGGCCGTTCAGCGAGGCGTTTACCGGCACACCGATGACGGGCAGCGTGGTCATGGAGGCGATGACGCCGCTCAGGTGTGCCGCCATGCCTGCCGCGGCGATGACAACCCTGACGCCGCGCGCCCGCGCGCCTTTCGCAAACCGCTCGACCTCTTCGGGCGTGCGGTGTGCCGACAGGGCGTTCACCTCAAAGGGGATTTCCATCCCGTCCAGAAAGCGGGCGGCCTGTTCCATGACCGGCCAGTCGGAGGCGCTGCCCATGATGATGCTTACGGAAGGCGTCATGCGGCTATCCGATTAGCTGTTGATAGGCTTCGGCGGAGAGCAGGGCGTCCAGCTCGGAGGGGTCGGACGGCTTTATCCGTATCAGCCAGCCGTCCTGGTACGGACTGGTGTTGACCAGTTCCGGCGTCTCTTCCAGTTCGCGGTTGAACTCAAGCACTTCGCCCGATACGGGCAGGAAGAGGTCGGAAACCGTCTTTACGGCTTCAATGGACCCGAAGACGTCTTCCCGGTTCAGCGTTTCGCCTTCGGTTGTGACGTCCACATAGACGATTTCGCCCAGTTCGCTCTGTGCATAGTCGGTGACGCCGACGCGGGCGGTTTCTCCTTCCACCCGAATCCATTCGTGGTCGCGGGTGTACTTCAAATCGGTTGGAAAATTCATATTACTGTCTGTATTGTTTGCGGCGCAAAGTTACAATTCTTTTCTGAGGCGGGCAACCGGAATGTTCATCTGTTCACGGTATTTGGCCACGGTACGGCGCGCGATGAGGTATCCCTTTTCCTTCAGCAGCGCGGCAAGTTCCCCGTCCGTGACGGGACAGAGCTTGTCTTCCGTTTCGACGGTTTCCTTCATAATCTGCCTGACCTCGCGGGTGGAAATCTCTTCGCCGGTTTCGGTCTGTGTCGATTCGGAGAAGAAGAATTTCAGGGGAAAGACGCCGAAGCAGGTCTGAACGTATTTGCTGTTGCTGACGCGCGAAATGGTCGAGATGTCGTAGCCGGAACGTTCGGCCACGTCTTTCAGAATCATGGGCCGGAGCTTGGATTCGTCGCCGGTGAGGAAGAAGTCGCGCTGCAGGATGACGATGGTCTGCATCGTCCGCTGCAGGGTTTCGTAGCGCTGCCGCAGGGCGTCGATGAACCACTGCGCGGCGTCCAGCTTCTGCTTGACAAACTGCACGGCTTCCTTCATCTGGCCGCTCCGGTTGGCCTTGTTGCCCATGTAGTCCTGAAACATGGCGGTATATTCGGGGCTGATATGCAGGTCGGGCACGCCGTGCCGGTTCATGCTCAGCGTCAGTTCGCCGTTGTTTTCCTCGACGATGAAGTCCGGGATAATCTGGTTCATTCGCGTGTCCATCACGCTGCCTCCCCAGGCGTTGCCGGGCTTGGGATTCAGGGAGGTAATCTCGCGCAGAACGCGCTTGAGGCCGTCGTCGCTGAGGGTCATGAGCTTCTGAATCCGTTCGTAGTGCTTGCGGGCAAACGAGTCGAAGTGATGCTCGAGGATGTCGATGGCACACCTTACTTCGGGCGTCCGGTTCTTGCGTACCAGCTGCAGCAAAAGGCATTCCTGCAGATTGCGGGCGGCAATGCCGACCGGGTCAAAGTCCTGTATGACGGACAGAACGGCCTTGACGGCCGATTCGCTCACGCTTTCACCCGCCTTGAAGATAAGGTCGTCCGTGATGGCCTCCGTGTCGCGTCGCAGATAGCCGTCGTCGTCAATGTTTCCGATGATGTATTCGCCGATTCGCCGTTCCCGTTCCGACAGGTCGCGCAGGCCCAGCTGCTCTTCGAGATGTTCATGCAGAGAGGGGCCTGCGGAAAAGGGAATATCTTCTTTCCGTTCGGCCTGGCTGCTGATTTGAGCCAGTTTGTAATCGGGCACGTCGTCTTCGGTCAGGTAGTCGCCCAGCGAGAGGTCGGCCTCGTTGTCGCCGGAGAGCGACGGCTCGTCCACGTCGAACGTGTTTTCGTCCGGCGCTTCCTCCCGGGGAGTCTCCAGGCCTTCTTCCAGTACCGGATTGTCTTCCAGCTCCTGCTTGACGCGCTCATCCAGTTCCATGGCCGGAAGTTCCAGCAGACGGACATATTGAATTTGCTGCGGTGACAGCCGCAGCTGCATTTTCTGTTGTAACCTTTGTCTAAACATTGCATCCACTCATGAAATCCATGCAAACGTACAAAAAATTTCCTTTCACCCCCCTACCGCAAAACAACTTTCTGCGTAATTGATTCAATGATTCAATAATTCAAAGATTCAACACGGAGAGTACGGCGATTCGTTTCTCTGCGGAATGGAGTTCCTTCTCTCTTACATGGAGTGACATGGAGAAAACACGGCGTTCCTCAGTGTATTTCTCTGTGTTCCCGTATCTCTGCGGCGATAATTTACATGTACAAAACTATCCCGAACGGCTTTGCTGCCAGCTGCCATAAAAAAAACTTCCGTCTGTTTCTGGCGGAAGTTATTGACGTTTCAAGCGGCATACGCACGTATTTATCTTTTCGGCAGCGCCTGTTTGATCACCAGTTGTCGCCCTTCAAACTGCGACTCGTTCAATTCGCTGATTGCCTTGTGCGCCTCATGGTCATTCGGCATTTCTGCGAATGCATACCCTTTGGAACGGCCCGTGTCACGGTCTTTAATCAGCTTCACGGAACTGACGTCGCCATATTCCTCCAAGGCTTTTCTCAAATTGTCTTCCTGAACCCGATAGTTCAAATTACCAATGTAAATGTTCATAAAATCAAGAAATTAAAAAAATAATATTGTTACTGTTACTGTTTGAAAGCAAGAAAAAAACCGGAAGTTCGTAACAACGCAAAATAAATCGATCCAGTCGGAAATAAAAGACAATTGTTAAGCACATTCGAAGTAATATCACTCCTTTCAGGGCACAAAGAAAGGGATTAAATTCCAATATCCAAGAAATTCCAAAGAAAAATTATCATTAATTGTAGATAATCTTTCTGTTTATATTTGCGAGATTGAAATTATCATCCTAATTTTGCCGGTTAAATTTCCGGATGTAGAAACTAACATTTAATACAGATCATTAGTAATGAACATTTCACATGTAAGTAATGATGCCGTGAGCGGCATTATCAAAGTAGAGATTGAGAAAAAAGACTACGAAGAGCAGGTAGATAAAAAATTGCGTCAGTACCGTCAAAGGGCCGATATGCCCGGATTCCGCAGAGGAATGGTGCCGCTGGGGGTCATTGGAAAAATGTACGGCAGACACGTGCTGGCAGAAGTAGTAAACAAGCTTGTGCTGGACGGCCTGGTCGATTACATTAACGCCAGCGGGCTAAAGGTGCTCGGTCAGCCCGTCCCGAACCGGACGGAACAGAAAGCGATTGACTTCGACACGGAAGAAGATTTCGAGTTCTTTTTTGACATCGCCCTTTCGCCGGTCATCTCCGTCAAGCTCACCAAAAGCGACAGGCTGACCCGTTACCGGGTGAACGTTGACGAACAGATGATAGACCTGCAGATAAGCGATTATTGCCGTAACTGCGGTTCGTATGTCACCGCGGACGACGTGGAAGCCAACGATTTGGTCAAAGGCACGCTGGCCGAACTGGAGGACGGTCAGCCGAAAGAAGGCGGTATCCGGGTGGAAGGCGCCGTGCTGATGCCCCATTATATAAAGGATGAAACGGAGCAGGCGAAGTTCATCGGCGCCAGGCTGCACGACGTGATTGTCTTCAACCCGAAAGCCGCCTATCAGGACGCGACGGCTGAAATTGCTTCCCTGCTGCAAATCGACAAGGAAACGGCCGAAACCCTCGCCGGCGATTTCCGCTTCGAAGTGCAGGAAATAGAGCGTTTCTGCGCCGCCGAACTGAATCAGGAACTGTTCGACAAACTGTTTGGCGAGGGCGTCGTCAAGAGCGAAGAAGAATGCCGGGAAAGAACAAGAGTCATCCTGAACGGGCAGCTCCAGCCGCAAAGCGACAACAAATTCAGGCTTGACATGCGCGCGCTGCTCCTCGAAAAAGCCGGAGAACTGTCTTTCGCCGACGACATCCTGAAACGCTGGCTCGTCTCGACGGACGAGAAGAATACGCCGGAAAAGGTGGAGGCCGAATATCCGACCATGATGGAAGGTATTAAACTCCAGTTAATCAAAAACCAGTTAATGGAAGACAATAACCTGAAGGTGGAAGAGCGCGACCTGGAAGCCTCCGCATTCCTGATGGCCAAATTGCAGTATGAGCAGTACGGCCTGTTTTTCGTGCCGAACGACTTGCTGATGCAACATGCGAAAAGCCTCCTGAAGAAAAAGGACACCATAGACACGCTCGCGGAGCACGCGACGGAACAGAAGCTGGCCGCCTGGGTCAGGGAGAATGCGGATGTCACTGAGAAAGAAGTCTCTCTGGGCGAATTTGAAAAATTATTCGTTTAATGGATTTGTTCCTTTCAAGAATTTATTTATAACTTTGTTTTCCCAATGGACGGAAAGCTTTGCATCTTTCCGTTCATCCAAGGGAAAACATATACTCAAATGATATTTTAATTAGATATGAACGATTTTGAAAACTATGCAACGAAGCATCTGGGGATGAATCATACGGCCCTGAACAGCTATATGAATATTACAGGTAACTGGATATCGCCGACCATCATTGAAGAGCGTCAGTTGAACGTGGCGCAGATGGATGTATTTTCACGGCTGATGATGGACCGTATCATTTTTCTGGGAAACCAGATTGACGATTATACGGCCAATGTGATTCAGGCGCAACTGCTTTATCTGGATTCAAGCGACCCGGGCAAGGACATTTCCATTTATATCAACTCGCCCGGCGGTTCCGTATATGCCGGGCTGGGCATCTACGACACGATGCAGTTCATTGGCAGCAAGGTATCGACCATTTGCACGGGCATTGCCGCGTCGATGGCATCCGTTTTGCTGGTTGCCGGGGAAAAAGGCAAGCGTTTCGGGCTGAAACACGCGCGGGTCATGATTCATCAGCCGATGGGAGGTATGCAGGGGCAGGCTTCCGATATGGAAATTACCGTGCGGGAGATTTTGAAGATAAAGAAAGAACTGTACAGCATCATCTCCTCCCACTCCGGAAAACCCTACGAGCAAATCGAAACAGACAGCGACCGCGACTACTGGATGAGCGCCGAAGAAGCCCGGGAATAAGGGATGATTGACGAAGTAATGTTACGGAAATAAGCAGGAGCATCCATGGCAAAAACAGAAGAAACATGTACTTTTTGCGGGAAGAACCGGCGTAATGTCAATCTGCTGATTACCGGACTTCTCGGAGCCATCTGCGACGACTGTGTCCGGCAGGCGTACGACATCGTCAGCGAAAACCAGCCCAAAAGCGGACGCGCCGTCCTGCCGAACAGGCAGGAATTGCCGAAACCCAAAGACATCAAGGCTTTTTTAGACCAGTATGTGATTGGCCAGGACGAGGCAAAACGGTATCTGGCGGTTTCGGTTTACAATCATTACAAGCGGCTGATGCAGCGGGTGACGAAAGATGATGTGGAGATAGAAAAGTCCAACATCATCATGGTCGGCGCTACCGGCACGGGGAAAACGCTGCTGGCGCGTACGATAGCAAAGAAGCTGCACGTGCCGTTCAGCATTGTCGATGCAACCGTATTGACGGAAGCCGGCTACGTGGGCGAAGACATCGAAAGCATCCTGACCCGCCTCCTGCAGGCTGCCGACTACGATGTGGAAGCCGCGCAGCGGGGCATCGTTTTTATCGACGAAATCGACAAGATTGCCCGCAAGGGCGACAATCCATCCATCACGCGCGACGTGAGCGGAGAAGGCGTCCAGCAGGGGCTGCTGAAGCTGCTGGAAGGTTCGGTGGTGAACGTACCGCCGCAGGGCGGACGCAAACATCCCGAACAGCGGATGATTGCGGTAGATACGCGCAATATCCTGTTCATCTGTGGCGGCGCGTTCGACGGCATCGAAAAGAAAATCGCCCAGCGGCTGAATACCCGCGTCGTCGGCTACGTCGCCAGCAAGGAAACAACGGTTGTTGACCGCGAAAATCTGCTGCAGTACATTACACCCACCGACCTGAAAGCCTTTGGCCTGATTCCCGAAATCATCGGTCGCCTGCCGATTCTGACCTATTTGAAACCGTTAGACCGTCCGGCGCTCCGCAAGATACTGACGGAACCCAAAAACTCCATCATCAAGCAGTATATTAAGCTGTTTGAGATGGACCAAATCAAGCTGACTTTCGATGAAGAGGTGTATGAGTACGTTGTGGACAAGGCCATCGAACTGAAGCTGGGTGCGCGCGGGCTTCGTTCGATTGTGGAGACCGTCATGATGGATGCCATGTACCAGATGCCGTCGGACAGCGTGAAAACCCTGGCCGTCACACTGGATTATGCTAAGGAAAAACTGGAAGGTGCCGATATAAACCGGTTGCAGATAGCATGACAGTAAAAAAAGGAATACGGTTGAATTATGAAACAGGATATAACGGAAGCCCTGAAATATCATTTTGGATTTGACAAGTTCAAGGGAAACCAGAAAGCCATTGTAGAAAGCGTTCTTGCCGGCAAGGATACACTTGTACTGATGCCGACCGGAGGCGGAAAATCGCTTTGTTATCAGCTGCCTTCGCTGATGATGGAGGGTACGGCGCTGGTGATTTCCCCGTTGATTGCACTGATGAAAAATCAGGTCGACTCCATGCGCAATTTCAGCGAAGAAGACGGTGTAGCTCATTTCATGAATTCGTCGCTCAACAGGGCGGCTATCGACTCCGTTAAACAGGACATCCTTGCCGGGCGCACCAAACTGCTGTACGTGGCCCCCGAATCATTGACGAAAGAGGAAAACATTGAATTTCTGCGGCAGGTAAAGATTTCGTTTTACGCGGTAGATGAAGCGCACTGCATCTCGGAATGGGGACATGACTTCCGTCCGGAATACCGCCGCATCCGGCCGCTTATCAACGAAATCGGCAAGCAGCCGGTGATTGCGCTGACGGCTACGGCCACGCCCAAAGTGCAGCATGATATTCAAAAAAACCTGGGGATGATGGACGCGACGGTTTTCAAATCATCCTTCAACCGTCCGAACCTCTACTACGAAATTCGTTCGAAAGGAAGCGACATCGACCGCGAAATCATCAAGTACATCAAGAATCATGAAGGCAAATCGGGCATTGTTTACTGTCTGAGCCGCAAGAGAGTGGAAGAGTTTACCGGCATCCTGTGCGCAAACGGCATCAAGGCTTTGCCCTACCACGCCGGAATGGATTCGCAGGTGCGTTCAAACAATCAGGACGCTTTCCTGATGGAGGAAACGGATGTGATTGTGGCTACGATTGCTTTCGGGATGGGAATCGACAAGCCGGACGTACGTTACGTCATTCACTACGATATTCCCAAAAGCCTCGAAGGGTACTATCAGGAAACCGGACGCTCCGGACGCGACGGAGGCGAAGGAAGGTGCATCGCCTTTTACGCCGGCAAGGACTTGCAGAAGCTGGAGAAATTTCTGCAGGGCAAACCGGTTGTCGAACAGGAAATCGGCAAGCAACTGCTGCTCGAAACGGCGGCATACGCCGAAACGGCCGTCTGCCGCCGGAAGGTGCTGCTTCACTATTTCGGGGAAAATTATACGGAAGACAACTGCGGAAGCTGCGACAACTGTTTGAATCCGAAGATACTGATTGAAGCGCAGGACCTGTTGCTCACGGTGCTGGAAGCGATTGAAGTCCTGAAGGAAAAATACAGGACCGATTACATGGTCAACCTGCTGATAGGATTCGAAACATCGGAAATCATCTCCTACAAACACAACGAACTGGAATTTTTCGGCGTCGGCCGGGAAGATGGCGAGAGAGTGTGGAACGCCGTGATTCGTCAGGCGCAGATTGCCGGCTATCTGGCCAAAGACATTGAAAATTACGGCATATTGAAAATTACTGTCAAAGGAAAAATGTTCATGAAAAAACCTGTTTCATTCAAAATCGTCAAGGACAATGAGTTTGACGAGGACGGAAGTAATGAAACTCCGTTGCGGGGCGGCGGCGCGAGCGCCGTAGACCCGGCATTGTATTCCATCATGAAAGATTTGCGAAAGAAACTGTCCAAGCAATTGGAAGTGCCGCCCTTCGTCATCTTTCAGGACCCTTCGCTCGAAGCAATGGCCACAACCTATCCCGTCACGCTGGAAGATTTACAGAATATTCCGGGTGTCGGCGCAGGCAAGGCCAAACGTTACGGCTCTGAATTTATAGCAATAATCAAAAAATACGTGGAAGAGAACGAAATCGAACGCCCGGAAGATATGCGTGTCCGTACGGTAGCCAACAAGTCCAAACTCAAGGTCTGGATTGTGCAGAGCATTGACCGTAAAATTGCGCTGGATGACATCGCCATCTCCAAAGGACTGGAGTTTGACGAGTTGCTGGATGAAATTGAAGCGATTGTTTATTCGGGAACGCGGATAAACATTGACTATTTCATCAATGAGGCGATGGATGAAGACCATATTCAGGACATCTACGCCTATTTCAAGGATTCGGAAACCGACAGGCTGGAAGAAGCCATCAGGGAATTGGGGAGCGATTATACGGAGGAGGAAATCCGCTTGATGCGCATCAAATTCCTTTCCGAACTGGCCAATTGATTTTTTTGAAGCCGGTATATAATAAAATCTTCATTTTTGAGTTATACATTGAGATTGTAAAATAAACATGTATCATAAAAGGAACTAATGATGAAAAAGATTTTTGTACTCGTAATTTTGGGATTGAATTTTTATTCCGCGTATTCAAAAGAGAGTGACCCTGTAGTAATGAAGGTTGCAGGAAAAGATATTCTGCTTTCGGAATTTCTGTTTCTGGCTCAAAAGGACAGCAGCATAAACCTGCTGGACAAAAAATCGCTGGAGGATTACGTGACCCTGTTTAAAAATTTCAAGCTGAAAGTAGCGGAAGCTGAATCTTTGGAAATGGACCAGACCTACGCATTTGACGAAGAACTCAATAACTATCAGACGCAGTTGAAAGCCAGCTATCTTTCCGACAAGGAAGGGGAAGCCCGGGCGCTCCGCGAAATGTATGAAAGAAATAACGAGATAGTCTCCGTCAGTCACATCCTGTTTCCAATACCGTCCCAGAGCCTTGCGAAAGACACGCTGGCCGGCTACAGCAGAGCGTATGAGGTTTACCGGCGAATCGCGAACGGGGAAGACTTTGACGCCGTCGGCCGGTCGCTGGCGGCGGAAGAAGGGTCGGGCGTAGTCTGTGAGACGATTGACTACCTGTATCCGTTGAAGGCGTACAAGGCCTTCGAAGACGCGGCTTATTCCCTGCCGGTTGGCGTCGTTTCCACACCGGTGCGCACGCCTTTCGGCTTTCATCTGATGCGGGTCAACCGGCGGATTCCGAATCCCGGCAAAATACAGGTCGCCCATATTCTGATTGCAGAACCGCCGGAAAGCGCCGGCCCCAAAGACGTGCTCGACAAGATGTTCGCGGACAGGGTGAAAGAAGTCTATGAAAAGGTGAAGAGCGGAGAAGATTTTTCCGACCTGGCGCGCGTCTATTCGGCAGACGACAAGACCAGTACGAAGGACGGCATTTTGCCCTATTTCGGTTTGGGCGAAATGATTAAACCTTTTGAAGAGGCTGCATTTGCCCTGAAGGCTCCGGGCGAAATATCCGAACCGGTACGCACCCGTATGGGCTATCATATCATCAAGCTCCTGAACCGGAAAGAGCAGGTGCCGTTTGAAGAAATGGAACGCGACATGTACGTAATCATGAAGCAGGGGGAACGCAATTTCGACCTCTACAGAGGCTTTGACGAGCGCCAGAAAGCCAAATTCGGCTATGTCCTCAATCAGGACGCTTACGATGACCTGCAACGCCTCAGCGACAAATATTTCCCGACCGACACGGCGTTCTACAGCGAGGCGCGCGAGATGACGAAAACCCTCATGCACATGGACACGATGGATTTCCCGCAGTACGAATTTGCCGAATATCTCCGGCTCTATCCGTTTTCGACCAAGACCTATTCCGGCGACTTCCTGAAAGAAGTCTATCAGCTGTTTGTCCGCGACATTGTCACCGAGCTGGAAAAGAGAACGCTCAACGAGCGGCATCCCGAATTTAACCAGCTGGTCAAGGAATATCACGACGGCATCCTGCTGTTCGAGATAAGCAATCAGCGGGTGTGGGACAAGCCGCTGGAGGAACAGGCGCAGCTGGAAGCGGCCTGGATTAGGGAACTGAACGAAAAGTTTCCGGTCGAGATTAACTGGAAAGTGCTGAAGAATCTAAAGAAATACATTCGAAAAACTCCCAGAAAATAAACCCATCCGGAGATGGCGCGCACCCCCGTTTTTTTCCTTGTCGCAGGCATGCTGATGCTGCATGCCTGCCGGCCCCCGGAAACCGTCCGTTCGGACATCGCAGTCAAAGTCGGCGGACAGGTTTTGACCCAAAATGAAGTGGCGCATTTCATACCGGACGGGACGCCGCACGCCGACAGCCTGCTGATTGCCGAACATTATGTGACCAAATGGGTGAAAGACCTGCTGACGTATGAAGCGGCCAGGCGGAACATCGGCAATGAAGATGCGGACGTCATCGACCGTCTGGTGGAAGAATACCGGCGTTCCCTGCTTATGCACCGCTATCAGGAAAACCTGATTCGCACCAAACTGGCATCCGAAATCCCCGAGCATGAGAAGCAGACCTTTTATCGGGAGAACCCGAAAAAGTTTATCCTGAGCAGCGACGTGATGAAGGGGCTGTTTTTGATAGCGCCGGTCGATGCGCCCGGGCTGGAGGACATCCGGAAGAAATATCGCAGGAAGGAGCTGAATGTGGTGGAAGATATTGAAAAGTTCAGTATCCGGAACGCCGTCACGTATGAATATTTTTACGACCGCTGGGTCGATGCCGGCGAAATACTGGGCAGGATACCGGTTCATATTCCGAATACGTCGCAGTATCTGAAAACGAATCATTCCATTGAAGTCACGGACAGCATGTATTGCTATCTGCTCCATATTTCCGAATACGTGCTTTCCGGAAATGTGGCGCCCTACGAATATGTGCTTCCGCAGATTCAGGAATTAGTGATAAACAGAAGGAAAATTGAATTTCTTAAAAATACGGAAGAAGAATTATATCGGGACGCCGTCCGCAAGGGACAGGTCGTCTTTTATACAAATCAGGAACCAAACGCTGAATAAATGAAACGGACAAAAATAATTATTTTAATATGTATCTGTAGCCTGAGCATGGTCAGGGGACAGGATAACGCGGTGGACAGGGGCGAGGATAATGTAGTCGATGAAATTGTATGGATTGTCGGCGACGAAGCCATTCTGCGTTCGGATGTGGAATCGCAGCGCCTGCTGATGCAAAGTCAGCGGATGCGCCTTGAGGGCGACCCCTACTGTTTCATTCCGGAACAGATTGCCATCCAGAAACTCTACCTCAACCAGGCCAAGCTCGACAGTATCGACGTGGAAGAAGGGCAGGTCATCCGCATGGTTGACCAGTACATCAACGCCGACATCAACCGCATCGGCTCGCGGGAGAAACTGGAGGAATACTTCAACATGAAACTGTCTCAAATCAAGGAAATACGCAAAACGATGGTGCGCGAGCAGCAGGTTGTGCAGAAAATGCAGCAGCAGCTGGTCGGCGACGTCAAGCTCACCCCCTCGGAAGTGCGCAGCTATTTCCGGAACATTTCCCAGGACAGCCTGCCCATGATTCCGACCACGGTCGAAGTGCAGATTATCACCCTGGAGCCGAAGATTCCCCTGGAAGAAATCGACGCCCTCAAGGAACGCCTGAGAGACTATACCGAACAGGTGCACAGCGGCAGGATGGAATTTTCGACCCTCGCGGTCATGTATTCCGAAGACCCCGGCTCGGCCTCCCGCGGCGGCGACATGGGATTCATGAGCAAGGGAAACCTCCTGCCCGAATTTGCCAACGTCGCCTTCAACCTGTCCGACCCGAAACGGGTTTCCAACATCGTGGAGACGGAATACGGATTTCACATCATCCAGCTGATTGAAAAGCGCGGCGACCGCATCAACTGCCGCCACATCCTGCTGCGGCCCAAGGTGTCGGACAATGAACTCAACGAAACGGCCGTCCGCATGGATTCGCTCTACACGGACATCCTCGAAAGCAGGCTGACCTTTGAAGAAGCCGCCACCTACCTTTCCTACGACAAGGACACGCGCAACAACAAGGGCCTGATGGTCAACCAGCGGTACGAAAGCGCGCACGCCGGAACGCCCAAGTTTGAAATGGAAGAGCTGCCCCAGGAAGTGGGCAAGGTGGTCGACGGGATGCAGCCGGGCGAAATATCCAAACCCTTCCGGATGGTAACCGACAAGCAGAAGGATGTGATAGCCATCGTCAAGCTGCGTAACCGGACGGTCAACCACAAAGCCAATCTGGCCGACGACTATCAGGCGCTCAAGTCCCTGGTCGAGGAGCGGAAAAAGGAAGACCTCCTGAACGAATGGGTGGAGAAAAAGCTGAAAACGACCTATGTCCGGATTGCGGACGGCTGGCGTCACTGCGACTTCCAGTACGCCGGCTGGGTCAGGGACGTTTCGGACGACCTGCCCGGCAGGGAATGGACGCCCACCGTCACGGAAGACCGGAAAGAAAAAAGGCGCGCGGCAAAGGAAGAGCGGAAAAAGCAAAAGAGCGAACAGCGCAAGGCGCCGCCTCCCGCGCAAAAGCCCGGCGAAACAGCCCCGTCCCTTCAGTAATGAAAAGGCAGGAACACATGAAAAAAATAGCAATAACAGATTCCGGCTGTAATAGAGTTCTATTGATGACCGGTGGTGGTGGAATGGCTGTTTTCGTTATCTTTGGAATGTACCGCTTTGGCGTAAATTCAATGGTACCGTGGGGAATAGGATTGACCGTGGGACTGGTGCTATATCTCGTACTGATACTCCCCCTCCTGCTTTATAACCGGATGGTTGACCTTATTTGTATGATAGCCGGACATAAAAAAACAGGCTGTGTTTGTCAGCGATGCGGAGAAGCAGAACATGCCTGGGACAACTGCGAGTGCAGGCGATGCGGTACCGTATCCATGGCATACTATCATCGGGACGACTGCAGCAGGCGATACGGAGCAGTAGAACACGACAGGGACAGCGAGTGCAGATGCGGAAGCGCATCTATGGTTGAATCAACCTGCGTGGATGAAAGAAACTGCATAGACGACTATTCGATAGGGCATACGGAATACTGGTGTCGTCGGTGCGGTGCAGTGTGGACGACACCACCTTAAGATAAGCGTTCCTGTGAAACAGCATGATTTGCCAACGCCAAAGAGAATGAAAAGGGATATATGCTACCTTTATACTGTGCGCGGCACGGTTTTCCGGGCTGACGCCGCAGGGCGTCCGACACGGATAACCCCGTGCAAGCCGCAGGCGCAGCCCGGGGTAGAGACCGCATCCGGCTGCCGGAACTGCGAAGCAGTTCAACTGCCACGCAGTAGAGACGCGATGCATCGCGTCTCTATCCCCGGGTTGCGCTCCGCCTGCACGGGGTTATCCGTGTCGGACGCCATACGGCGTCCAGCCGTAATGACGAAGCGTTGCACAACATTTCTCGACATGTCGAGAAAACTTCTCGTCATGTCGAGAAAACTTCCCGTCATGTCGAGAAAACTTCTCGACATGTCGAGAAAACTTCCCGTCATGTCGAGAAAACTTCCCGTCATGTCGAGAAAACTTCCCGTCATGTCGAGAAAACTTCCCGTCATGTCGAGAAAACTTCTCGTCATGTCGAGAAAACTTCTCGACATGACGAGAAAACTTCCCGTTGTAACCGGAAAACTTCCGCTCATAAGCGGAAAACTTCCTGACAGGTCTGTAAAACAGGCTATTGCATCCTGATTATTTCGTATCACATAACAGTTTTGTCCCATGATTCCCCCCTCCGTGTTTCGCCGTTCGGCTTTCGTCGCTGCCGCGATGTTCCTGTGCCTGGGCGCCGCCCTGTCGCAGCAGGCGGACAGTGTCATTTCCAAAATCTATCTGGAATACGCAGACGTGCAGACGTATGACCGGGAACTCAACCCCGACCGGCAGGTGCTCACCGGAAACGTCTGTTTCCGGCACGACAGCGCTTTCATGTACTGCGACAGCGCGTATTACTACGAGCTGAGCAGTTCGCTCGAAGCCTTCGGCAGGGTTTGCATGGAACAGGGCGACACGCTGGACATTCACGGCGACTACCTCTTTTATGACGGAAACACGCAGATAGCCCGGATACGGAGGAACGTGGTGATGCGGAACATCCAGTCCGACACCGCCGTTGTCACGCTCTTCACCGACAGCCTGGACTACAGCCGGACAACGGATATCGGGTATTATTTCGAAGGCGGGGTGATTGTGGACAGCGAAAACGAACTGTATTCCATCTACGGACAGTATTCGCCGGGGCAGGAACTGGCCATTTTCAACGACAGCGTTCGCCTCGAAAATCCGGAGTTCACGCTCCGGTCGGATACCCTGCACTATCTGACCGACACGAAGGTGGCCATCATCCTTGGCCCCTCCGTCATTGAGTCGGACAGCGGAACGGTTTACACCTCCAGGGGCTGGTACAACACGACGGAAAACACCTCCCGCCTGCTGGACCGCTCGACGGTGGTATCGGGAAACCGCTTCCTGACCGGCGATTCCATTGCCTACAACCGTGAAACCGGTTTCGGCGAAGCGTTCGGCAACGTCTTCCTGCAGGACACGCTCAACCGCATCATCCTGGAAGGGCAGTACGGGCAGTACGGCGAAAAGACGGAATACGCCTACGTGACCGACAGCGCCCGCTGCATGGAATATTCGCAGGGCGACACGCTCTACATTCACGCCGACATGTTCGAGATGACCACCCCCGACTCGGCCGGCCGCGAACTCCGCGCCTACTACGGCGTCCGTTTCTATCGCACGGACATACAGGGCGTTTGCGACTCGATGCTCTTCAACACGAAAGATTCCGTCCTGCGCATGTACCTCGACCCGATACTCTGGAACGAAGCCTACCAGCTCACCGGCGATACCGTCAAGGTGTTCATGAAAGACAGTACGGTCGATTACGTGCACGTCATCCTGTACGCCTTTGCCGTTCAGGAACTGGACTCTTCGGCCTACAACCAGTTGAAGGGAGACGACATGAAAGCCTTTATGGAGGGCAGCGCCGTGCGCCTGATTGATATGGAGGGCAGTGTGGAAACGATATATTACCCGGTTCACGACGACGGTTTACTGTGGGAAATGAACGAAACGAAAAGCAGTTACCTGCGGATGTGGATAAAGGAAAATCAGCTGGAAAAGCTGAAAATCTGGCCGCACCCGACAGGAACGGCGACTCCCCTGCCCGACCTGCTGCCGGAACAGAAAAAGCTGAAGGGCTTTTACTGGTACGACTACCTGCGTCCCGCCGACAAAGACGACATCTACCGCACAGCTAAACGCAAAACGGAAGACATCCCGCCGAAAAGGTCAAACGTGTTCAAAAATTGAACGTGCAGACGCCATGCGTCACGTCTCTACCCCGAGCTGCGCCTGCGGCTTGCACGGGATTATCCATCTTGAACGCCTTCCGGCGGCAACCTGCAGTGCACAAAAAGTGCTGCGTAACATCAGTTATACAGTTTCTAAGCTTCAGCCATTTCATATCACTTAACCGGAACGGCATGGAGGTGATGCTGTACATGACGCTCATTACAGCCATGCCGATAATGATTTACAGAAAAGAAAACGGCATCGGGTTCGGGACGGCAAAGCGCAGAATGCCGGTTGAGCTACAGGAACTGACGCTGGCTGCCGTTGCGGTCATATCCGGCGGAGACCCGAAAAGAATCGATTTACGGTCTCCGTAAAAAGACGTATTGCGGCAACCTGTCGACAGGGAGCGGGCATCGGGACATATCATATCCGGGTGCTCCGGATCCGTGTGCCCGGTATACACGGTAATCACATGGAAAAAGGTAATTTATAATACATGGAAAACCGTAAAGTTTAAAAGGAAAAGTTTTGGCCGTATCCGCTGCAGCGTATGGCTGTAAAACCGTACGGCAGCGTGTACCCGGCTGTCCGCCGCAACAGAAACATTCATCGTCGGGCTGTTCAGCGTGAAATTTGCTACTTGAAAATATGGCAAATCACTGAATCTTTGTAAATTAAAATCTTCCGACCACGACTGGGCTGAAAGCCCGATATAACCCAGCCCAATGGCAACGCCTTGGGATAGATAATGCACGCCCCGTCCTGCGCCCTGCAAGGGCAATATATCCATTTTCACAGCCCCGTTTCATTCAAATGGATGGTGACGGAAGGTATGCTGCCCTCCTGTTTTCGCCAATGGGACACCCTAAGAGTTTTTGAGTATGATTGGATACAGTTCCCGCTGTTTTTCATCCATTGTTTAGAATTTATTCTTTTGTTTTTCCTGAGGCTGGCAGCATACTCTTTATCTGATACATACGTTTGGTCAGTTCTCCTGCCTGCTTTAAGCGTATATCAGAGTTGTTACTTTTCAAAATCCGCTCCAGTTCCATCAGTATTGTGTATGCGGTAAATGAAATGCAAATATGAGCTTCTATTCTGTTTCTCAACC